>CAYXPD010000001.1:0-12483 GCA_964466995.1 uncultured Thermoplasmata archaeon
CCAACGAAACAGGACTTATCCTCAAATAGGATATACCTGTTCTCGGAAGGCATCTATACAAAATGTTTAAAATTATTTATAATTGTGCTAGGGGGATGAGTGAAAGTGAAATCAACGCAATTCATCTACGGGCTAGAAGCCCGTAGGGTTCTTGCTCACGCCTCTCTAAAAAAGTACATAGCTGGGAAGATATAACATCAAGATTAATCAATCACTTCCTTAATTCCTCGAAAGTAGTGACCCTCTCCGCTACTGCATTATGCTTATGGATGGATTCCTCGCTCTCGCTCTTTACCTCTACGTGCGTGGACGGGGAAAAATCTTCGTACTTTTTCAGTATCTTCGAGAGGATATCTCTAACCACGTCCTCCACAAATTTTGGATTTTTGTGGGCTTGGATTACCGCTTTTGCCTCGTCCTCTCTCTTCAATATTTCATGTGTAGGCGATGAAAGCGAATCCTCTATTATATTGATAAGATCATTCACCTCAACTTCTTTTTCTGGAGGTACTTCCATCATCAATGTAGTGTTGTTCCGCTGGTTATGGGTGATAACTGGCATCTCTTCGATTTCCTCCGAAATGCCAGAGTATTTTTCCTTAAATTTTTCTCTTACACCCTCCATCGCACAGGGACATGTTGTCCAACCTATAACAGTGGCTCCGATATACTTTTTAATACTTCCATCTCGATAACCTTCTCCCTTAGCTCTTATCTGGTAGTTTTCAAGGCTTTTCTTTCTCTCTGGTGATTCTCTCTCTAAGAAATAATCGGATCTGATATCCACTTCTGAGTAAGAGGCGTATTCATGTCTCTCTAACAGACTTTCGCACATGCTTGCGGCGAGATTTTCCAACCCTTCGACGGGTTCTCTAACGGTTTTATCTACCAACTCGCCCGTGACTTCAACGTTCCTAGACATATGAGACCCTTTTTGGTCTGAAGGTAGATCAACAAAGACATCTATGGTTGCGTTCAATGTTCTCTCACCCCAGGGCCTTTTTACAACGATCGGTTTTTTTACTCCTTTGACCCCAACTCTAGTCAACTTGAATCTTTTCTCAGCTAATCTGCCCTGCACATCGGTTGAATCGTTCATATCGATAGATTCATAGAAGAATTTATAAAAGCTTTGCTACACCCGTAGGAGGGTTGAACCCCGTTATTTATATACCCCTTCTATTCTTGATAAAGGTGGAACAAAACATCACGGGGTTATAAAATGCCAGAAAAGGAAGAAGTTATTGAGAGGTTAAAACAGGTAATGGATCCCGAAACCGGAACCGATGTCTATTCTATGGGATTGATATCGGATTTGGAAGCAGAGGAAGACAGAGTTGGCTTGACTTTCACTCCAACTAGTCCTTTTTGTCCGATGGGTGTCCAACTTGCTGTCAAGATAAAAAAGAGCCTCGCGGGTATGGATGGTTTAGACGAAGAAAGTATCGATATCACAGTAGAGGGTCACCTCAATTCGGAAGAGATCAACAAGAAATTGGACAGCGGAGAATTATGCTGACGGTGAACGGCGTTTGAAGATCCATCCTGAATGTGTCCCATGTCTTTTGAAGAGATGCCTGTACGAGGCCGAACTCGTAGATGAGGATAAGAAGCGGGAGATAATAGAAGAGGCTACGTCGATTTTAAACGAAAGGTTCGATGATGATGCTGTCTCAGCGGAGGTCGCGACAGAAGTTCACAGTAAGGTGTATGAGATACTAGAGACTGAGGATCCCTATTTGGATATCAAGGAACAGAGCAACAGGTCGGCTGAAAGTATACTTCCCGAGGCAAAAAAGATCGCTGAAAAGAGTTTTAGAGACGCCGTTCTAATCTCTATCGCTGGAAATGTTCTTGATTTTGGATATAGGGACGATATAAGTTCGCCTGATTATCTCACTAATGAATTTCAAAATATAATTAATCAGGGTCTTGCGGTTGATGACACTTATAAGATAGAAGAGTTACTGAAGAAGGGAAAAGAGGTCATATACTTCACTGATAATGCGGGCGAAATAATCTTTGACAAACTCCTATTGAAAAAGCTGAAAGAATACGATATACACCTTACAGTAGTGGTCAAAGGCAAACCTATTCTTACTGACGTGACGATGGAAGACGCGTTAAAATATGAGATAGACAAGGTAGCAGATCAGTTGGAATCTACAGGTGGATATGCTGTAGGGGTGGATTTTGATCTTCTGCCTGACCAGGTGAAAGAAAAACTCGAAAGATCGGACCTGATCATAGCCAAAGGGATGGCTAACTGGGAGTCTTTCTCTGAAAAGGATTATTCTCCGATAGCTTTTTTGACCAGAAGTAAATGTCAACCAGTTTCGAGTACCATGGGAGTTCCATTCGACGAGAACATTGCTAAGCTATTCCAGTGAACAATATCTGTAACTCACCAGTATCTCTGCAGTGACTGACCAAGGTTTCATGAGTCGATCCGAGATAGAAACATTTCTTTCTCCCCAACGGTACACCGGTGATTCAAAGTCCCCTTCACTGAAACCACCAACTACGACTACGTAATCTTCTGTCCGTGTAAATATCTCTGTAGGATCTCCTTTTTCACCCTCAGGCGTCATTACAATCTTTTTACCGAAATGATCATCCAAGGTCTCGATCAGTCCTTTTTCTTCAAAATGTACTCCTTGCGGTGTTTTGTCCCCTTTCGTCGTTTCGACGAGCAGTTTTTTGAACTTTTCAATGGAATCAGGTATGTAAGCCTCGGATTCGAACTGAAATATCTTTCCATCTCTAGTATGAACGATAGTTCTCAACTCTTTCTCTTCAGCGAGCCCTGAATCTTGCGAAAGTAGGAGAGGAAAATGGGCCATCTCGGGTTTAGACCTATCGGATTCTATTTTCTTAGGACCGATCTCGATCTCACAATCCGCTAATACTAATGTAAGCATCGTTATCACGTAATGATCTTTTCCAATTTGTCTTTTTCTATTCCTAGATCGATCTCTAGGGATATTCTTTTTCTTATAGAAAATTTTTCAACCCTTAAGTCAGAATAAAGGGATGCGGAGATGAAAGGATCCCTTCCCGCTAAAATGCTAGAAGAGATATCAAAGACCATAACCTCTAGGTTCTCCATGAAGATAGTTTCCCAACAGAAGTATCCGTATTGACCGTCGAAGAGTTTGTAAGTCTTACCCACGACTTTTCCATCCATGTCAAACACTTTTAGGAACCCCTCTCCTGCCACTATAGGAACTTGCTAGTAACTACGAAAGAAGCAAAGACCCTCCTCCTTCTCCATTATATCTTCTTAATCATTCTCTTCAGGATCTTCGAGATCCCCTCTTCGGTGACTATATCCCGAATTAAGTAAAGGGGATACTCGTTTTTTCTTAATATCTGGTCTTATATCATTAATTGGTATTCTCTAAAGCTTCAACCGTCTGCACGACGTCTTTATTTTCTACAACATCGTGCACTCGGAGGATAGATGCGCCTTTTTGGACAGCTAGTGAAGAAACTGCTAGAGACCCATACAATCTATCCTCAGCTTCTTTGTTCAATATTTTACCTAAAAAGCTCTTTCTAGAGGCGCCTAGTAAGATAGGATAACCTAGTGAGCAGAACTCGTCTAACCGGCGTATTATCTCTAGATTGTGATCTAGACTCTTGCCAAAACCTATCCCTGGGTCTAGAATTATATTTTCCTCATTTATCTCGTGCTTTTTTGCAAATTTTATCCTTTCATAGAAGTAACTCACTATATCGTCGATCACGTTCTCATATTCAGGTGAGTTCTGCATGTTTTCAGGTGTTCCCTGCATGTGCATTATTATGATGGGAACATCAAGCTCTCCTATCTTTTCTGCCATACCCTCTTTTCTGAGTCCAAAAACATCGTTTATTATATCTGCACCGGCTTCTACGGATTTTTCTGCTACTTCAGGTTTGTAAGTATCCACTGAGATGAGGACGTCCAATCTTCTATCTAACTCTTCTATCACAGGCAATATCCTGTCTAGTTCTTCCTCGACAGAGATCCTTTTACTTCCTGGTCTGGTACTTTCCCCTCCGATATCGATTATATCCGCACCCTCTTCTGCCATGGAGATCCCTTTCTCTACAGCCTCATCCACCCGGTTATATTCGCCTCCATCGTAAAAAGAATCTGGAGTCACATTCAAAACTCCCATTATCTCACACCCATCATTATCCCATGGTAGAGAGGGAGTATTGTAATAATTCTGGATAGTCTCATCTATTTCTTCAGCTAATTTAGGGAGTTGGAAGGGCTGATTCTGCAGTTTCTTTTTTACCCTTTCATATTGCGAAGGAGTCCCCATCATCAATACATCGCTTTCATCCTCAGAAAGGTCTAAAGCTTCCCATGGGACCGCTACTTCTCCACCTGAAGAAAGAAACTCCTGTTTTAATATATTCGCTCCTCTAGGATCGAGACCCTTAGCGGATATTAGTATCATTTCCCCCTTTGGGGCCATTATCTCTACACCTTTTTCATCACACCCCATTTCTTTCAAAAGTTTTCTGGTCTCTTCAGGACTAATATCACTCAATACTCTAGTTTGGAACATATCAAATCAATACCTCAACTATTTATTAAAAACTTTTACACTCTTTTTCGTCATCTTATATATCCCCGTTAAGAGATCGGAACGACAATTTGAAATACGTTATTCAAAATTAGTATACGGTTAAATATGTCGAACGAAACGATAGAGACCATCATGAATCATAGATCTATCAGAGAATATGAAGATAAAGATATACCTGAGGAAGACATCGAAGAGATAGTCAAAGCGGGAAGACAAGCTGCCTTTGTATCCCAGATGTACAGCGTGATATTGGAGAAAGACAAAGACGATATTCCTTTTGAGGCACCAGTACTTTTCACTATATGTGTTGACATCAACAAACTAGAAAAGATGATGAACAAAAGGGATTGGGATATTGTTACCAACGATGTGAGCCTCCTTTTATTCGGCATCCAGGATGCTTCCTACATGGCACAGAACATGGTGATAGCTGCAGAAAGCAAGGGTCTGGGCACTTGCTATCTTGGATCACCTATCAGAACAGCGGAAAACCTCAAAGAAAAGTATAATCTTCCTGACAAGGTCTTTCCTCTAGTTCAATTGGTGATGGGCTATCCTTCTGAAGATCCCCCTACTAGACCTAGATACCCTTTGGATTTTGTCCTCTTTGAGGATGAGTATCCAAAACTCACAGATGAAATGATAGAAGAAGCGATGAAAGAGATGGACGAAGGATATCTTCAGGAAGACTATTACCGAAAACTCGATGCGAAGTTATCTATACAGGGAGAAAAGACAGATGATTACTCTTACGATGACTACAGTTGGACAGAACATATATCAAGAAAATGGGGGCAATGGTATGAGGACCCTGAAAAACAGAAAGAGATTTTGAAGGCGTGTGGATTCGATCTCGGAGAAGGAGATGATTGAAATTTCTATCTATTAAATATCGGTCTCTGCACACCTTCTTTGGAAACGTATATCATCTCTTCATCTTCAGACTGAAGTTCCTCTTTAGCCTGGAGGAAACCACTCATCCTCACGACAAGTAGGTCAATATGATGAAGAGCTACGGCCTCTTCCAATCTCGGACTTCTAGGGCTACCCCACTCGTAATCGCCGTGATGTGACAGGATGATATGGGACAATTTTAAGGAGAGATCCTCAGGAAAATCAGGTATATCCTCTATTCTGTCTTTGACCATCCTTTCACAAAGGATTGTATGCCCCATCAGTTGAGCTTCGTTGGTTAGCTCTATAGATGTATGGGTCTCATATTCCTTTACCTTTCCAATATCGTGCAGTATCGCCGATGATAGTAACAGGTCTCTATCAAGTTCGGGATATATTTCGGCGAGAGAATCTGATATCTGGCTTTCGATCAGAGTGTGCTCTAAGAGCCCACCGATATAATTATGATTATATCTTTTACTATAGGGTGCTTTCTTGAATTTATTTACAAATTCTTCGTCTTTTAGAAAGGAAGAGACGATTTCAAAGAGATTTTCATCATCGATGGTTCTCGCCAACCTGAGAAGTTCGGTAAACATCTCATCTATATCTCTTGGACTAGAGGGTACGAACTCTTCTGGATCATAATCTTCACACCCAGATCTTTCGATCCCATGAAGTTCTTCTTCATTGATCGATATCTGTATCTCCCCTTTGTAGGAACTAACGGTCCCGTTTATGTTCACAACGTCTCCAACTTTGAGATTTTCATACAATTTCCGGACGAACTTTTCTTCGTGGCTACCCCAATAGACCAAAGGGATCTTACCTGTTTTGTCACCCACAACTAGTCGGAAATACCATCCCTTAGCATATTCCTTAGGTGGACTCTTTTCTTTAATCGCAAATCTATCATTTACCTCTTCGCCCTCGACCAGATTTTCTACATAAGTTTCTTTCTTCAATCTAACACTCTCCTAACTTTTTCTAATTATTTTTAGTGATTAGTCATCGCCTATATATTCTCCGGTTCCCTTTTCTCCTACAAACTCTTTTTCCTTTACCAAGAATTCACCCTTTGAGATGACATTCTTGGGAAATATACCCTGGAAACCTTCAAATGGGCTCCATTCGCACTTGTAATGAAGTTTTTCTTGATCTATAGTTTCTGTGTCTCTGAAATCTATGTTTATCAGTTCTGCATCGTATCCCTCTTTGATTTTGCCTCTTTTCAACCCCAACCTCTTGGCTGGATTCAAAACTACAGCTTCGATCACCGTAGATAAATCGATTCTACCTCTGCTAACTGCATTCAACAACAATGGATACAACGTTTCTACGCCTGGAACACCGGAGGGAGCTTCTAAAAAATCATCCTTTTCCTCTTCCAGGTGAGGAGCGTGATCACTTGCTATGAAATCGATTTCTCCTCTTTCAAAGGCTTCCCAAATACTGTATCTATCCCTATCTTTTCTTAGAGGAGGATTTACTTTTCCAAAAGGTCCTAAGAAAGCCTCTTCGCTGAGAAATAGATGGTGTGGAGTAACCTCAGTTAAAAAACCTTGATCTGCCGCTTTATCTAAACTTTTCTTAGAAGTTAGATGACAGATGTATTTATCTCCATCCGGTTGATCTTTAAGTTTCTCTATAGCTCTCATTTCACTCTTCAAGGGTCTATGTTCGTTATGCCCTGCTAGGTCCTTCCCTACTTCATTAAAAAGATCTTCATCTTCACAGTGAAAGGCAACTTTGAGATCATGAGAATAAGCCTGGGTGAGTAAACTTTCAAGTTTCTCTTTATCTATTTGTTGATCCCCGGTAGAAGAGGCCATGTAGACTTTGAAGAAATCTGTTAGTTCAGCCATTTTATCGACTTCATCGCTCAATAAGCCATAGAGTCCAAAATCTATCACCGATTTATCTTCTCCCATCTTTATCTTTTTTTTCAATCTCTGGAAACTATTTGTCGGAGGATCGGTATTTGGCATGTCCATCACCGTGGTTATACCACCGCAGGCTGCACTCACGGAACCGGTGTAGAAATCCTCTTTATGGGTCATACCCGGGTCCCTGAAATGAACATGCATGTCTATGCCTGCTGGGATTATCACACCTTCGAGATTTTTTACATCCTCATTAGTTTTTAAACTCTTTTTTACAAAATCGATCTTTCCATTTTCTATGCCTATATAGCAATTTTCATATTTGCCATTGATGTAGGTAGACCCTTTAATTATCATCGATATCCCTTCTAACGACATCTCCATAAGGTTCTTCTTCTTTGAATATGACTCCTTCAAACATCTCTATCTGACACTCACTTTTTCTCCACTCGTTTGAGGAAAGACCAGCTTTTCTGCAGGTGTGAGTCAAAAACTTTTCTTCATCCCAACCCTGATCCACCGGTACTTGAGGCAAAAGGAGTCCTCTCCTTGGCCCTTTTGAAATTATTAGACCGTGTTTTCCACAAACGACTTTTTCAGGGAGTTCTTCAGGATCCTCATATTCGACTTTTTCAGGAGGGGTTAGTAGACTCACTTCAACGATTACTGATTCTAGTTCTTCTTCCGTTAGAGGGGCAAATCTAGGATCTCTAGTTGCACTCTGAGCTCCTTTAATTATGGCATCTTTCAATTGATGTGTAGGTTCGGGATAACCTATACATCCTCTTAACTCTTCAGAAGGATATTTATTGATGGTGACGAAGGCCCCCATCTTCTTTTCGAATTTATCAGGCAGGTCAATATTTGGCATACTTCCATCTCTCACCGAACAGTCGATCGCCTTTCGGGCGGTTTTTATAGCGTATTCTCCATCTTCTTGAGTAAACATGTTTTTCGAATAGAGATTAGCCAATATTTAATTTATGGCCTTGTAGTTTCATAGGTTATATTTTCCTTTACTCCCGAAGATTTTATTTAGTATTAGGTTATTGTAGAAAACGGGATAAATAATGGGTCGGTCATCAATGCTGATGGTTAATGACCGCAACTCTTAAATATACCCTTGCATAATAGTGCATACGTACAAAACGAAAAGTATCATACCTCACGATAGTCACCCTCCCTCCCTATTTTTCTTTTAGTAGGGAGAAGAGGGCGTCATCATTTCATCATAACCTCCCCCCCTTCCCTCCCTCTTTATATTTTTCTTAGATACTGGAGAGTCCTACTACCTACTGAAAAATACTTGATTGAAGACGTATGAATTAGCATTAATGAGATAGGGTAAGGTTTATAACACCATTGTTTATTATGACGATTGGTGAAAGAGAATGAAGCCAGGTCAAATGGGATATGATCGAGGAATAACGGTCTTTTCGCCGGACGGTCGCCTCTTCCAGGTAGAGTATGCTAGGGAAGCGGTAAGCAGAGGAACAACAACTGTCGGCGTCAAGGTAAAAGATGGTGTGGCGTTAGTTGTAGATAAAGACATTCCGAGCGAGTTAGTCGAGCCCAAGTCTATAGAGAAGATTTACAAGATAGATAAAAAGATAGGGATAGCTACCTCTGGATTAGTTGCTGATTCACGAATTTTGGTCGATCAAGCAAGGACCGTAGCTCAGATTAATAGGGTCTCATATAATGAAAGGATAGATGTTAAGAGTTTAGTTAAGCAGATTTCTGATTACAAGCAGACTTACACCCAGTACGGCGGAGTGCGTCCTTTTGGAACCGCTTTGCTGGTTGCGGGGATCGACGATTATGGTACACACATGTATGAGACGGACCCGAGCGGAGCGAACATGGCCTATAAAGCTGTAAGCATTGGCAGCAATAGGGAAGAAGTTCAAGAAGTATTCAACCAGGAATACGAAAAAGATATGAATTTAGATGAGGCTATCGAACTTTCTTTAAGAGGCCTTCAAAGAGCTGAAGAAGGAGAGTTGGATGCTAGGTCTTTGGATATAGGTACCATAACTCATGAAGAAGATTTTAGAAAACTTGAATTTGAGGAGATAGAGGACTATTTGTCTTCTCTATGATAAGGAGGAAATCACTTGGGCAAAAAGGACTATCAAAAAGAACACACGAAGACCCTTCTCGATGATTATGTCATAGGTAGACTTCAATCTCACGGCGAAACTTTTGAGATAATGATAGAACCTGACGCTGTCGAGAGTTTCAGAAATGGAGAAGAGATCGAACTTTTAGATAATATGCCTGCTGAAAAGGTCTTCACGGATGCAGTAAAGGGAAAAACAGCTCCTGATCATATGATAGAGAGAGCTTTCGAAACAAAGGATATAGAAGAGATCACTAGAAAGATATTGGGAGATGGCGAAGTCCAACTCACAACTGAACAGCGGAACAAGAGGCAGAAGCAAAAAAGAAAAGAGATAGTGGATAGGATCGCTAGAAATTCTTACAATCCACAAACCGACACTCCGCATCCACCTAAAAGGATCGAGAATGCGATGGAAGAAGCAAATGTTCATATAGATCCTTTTAAACCTGTTAGTCAACAAATCGATGAAATAGTGGAAGAGATAAGAGACCTAATACCCTTGAGCTTTGAAAAGAAGACGTTCTCTGTAACTATCAGAGGAGATCTTCAGGGAAAGATATACGGACATCTGAAAAACATGGGAAATATAGTGGACGATGAATGGCTTAATGATGGTAGATGGCAGGCATTGGTCGAGATCCCAGGTGGGATACAAGATAAATTTTATGAAAAAATAAATGACCTTACTAAAGGTGAAGCTGAAATAGAGGAGATAGATAGATAATATGATTATTTATGAGGTGAAGAAATATGAGTTCTGACGAAGTTGACAGAGAAATACTCCTTCCTGGAGATGAAGTCGAAGAGAATGATATGAAACCAGGGAGAGGCATGTTCAAAGAAGGTGAAGAGATATATGCTTCAAGACTGGGCGTGAAGAGAGTCCGGTCAGGTTATGTAAACGTGGCTGCACAGAGCGGTAGGTATGAACCCCAGGAAGGAGAAAAAGTTATCGGAACCGTAACTGACATCAACTCATCTTTCTGGATGGTCGACGTGAATGCTCCAAATCTAGCAGTACTGCATGTAAACGATGTTCCGTGGATGGTTGACTACGGCGATACCGCTAGTTACATAGACGTGGGTGATGCCCTTATAGTAAAGATAACAAGTGTTGACGAACAGAATAAGATGCAGATCACGATGGATGAAGAAGGTCTGAAAAAACTTTCGGACGGCCAAATAATCGAGATACCACCTGCTCAGGTTCCAAGAGTGATAGGCAGAGGCGGATCGATGATATCTATGCTCAAAAAATACACTGACTGCAAGATCTTCGTTGGACAGAACGGCAGGATATGGATAGACGGTGATTTAGAAGGACAATATTTGGCTGCAAAAGCAATAAAGATGATTGAAGAGAACGCACAGGCGGTCGGGTTGACCGATTTGGTGAAAGAGTTTCTCGAGAAGAATACAGATAGGTTTTGATTTATATGTTTTTAATTTCATTAAATAATACAATTTTTGGAGGTAAGAAGAATGGGTAGTAACGAAGATATCGAATTGCTCAAAGATGGAGAAAGGTTAGATGGTAGAAGTTTTGACGAGTTAAGAGAGATAAATATAGAGGCTGGAGTTCTCAAAAGAGCAGATGGGTCAGCTTATATAGAATGGGGCAAGAACAAGTTGATGGCCGCGGTTTACGGCCCGAGAGAGATGCACCCCCGGCATGCTCAGGAAACGACTAAGGCTGTAGTGAGAGCGCGTTATAATATGGCCGCTTTTTCAGTTCCTGATAGGAAAAGACCCGGTCCTGACCGCCGATCTATCGAGATAAGTAAACTAATGTCCGAAGCTCTAGAAAAAGTCGTATTTACGGAAAAGTATCCACGATCAGTTATCGACGTGTTCGTTGAAGTCCTACAGGCGAGTGCCGGTACTAGATGCGCAGGACTTACAGTAGCTTCTGTAGCTCTAGCCGATGCAGGGATACCGATGTCTGACCTGGTTGCAGGTTGTGCATCGGGAAAGATAGAAGGCCAAGTCGTCTTGGATCTAGGGAAGAACGAGGACAATTACGGACAAGCAGATGTACCTATAGGATATATACCTAGGACAGAAGAACTGTGCCTTTTACAGATGGATGGCAATCTAACTATCGAAGAGTACGAAAAGGCGATGGAATTATCTATCGATGCCTGCGAAGAGATATATGAAGAGCAGAGAGAGGCTTTGAAAAATAAATATTCTACAGAGCTTGACAAAGATCAAATCGAAGAATTGGAAGAGGAGGTGGAATAGATGAAAGAGATACTATCGAATATCACTAAAGATTATCTTTACAGATTGTTGAAAGAAGGAAAAAGGATTGATGGAAGAGATCTGATGGAATACAGGGACTTGACGATAGAACCTGATTTTGCAAATTCAGCCGAAGGTTCTGCCAGGGTGAAGCTAGGAGAAACCGATGTGATCGTCGGCGTAAAGATGGAAGTTGGTGAACCTTTCCCCGATACACCGAATCAGGGCGTTTTGACCACCGCAGCCGAACTTATCCCGATGGCATCCCCTGAGTATGAATCGGGTCCACCTGGAGAAGATGCAACTGAACTAGCAAGGGTTGTCGATCGAGGTATAAGAGAGAGCGATGCAGTGGATACTACTAAACTTTGCATCGAAGAAGGTGAAAAGGCATGGGTCGTATTCATAGATATACATGTGTTGGATTTTGATGGTAATCTTTTCGATGCTGCAGGCATCGGAGCTATGACTGCTTTGATCGATGCTGAAGTTCCCGCTTCAGAATTTGATGAGGCAGAAGAGGAAGAAGACTATCCTTTACCGATCGAACATGTCGTTGTCCCTACCACTTTCACCAAAATAAAAGATCAAATAATCCTTGATTCACAGTTGGAAGAGGAAAAAATTGCCGATGCCCGTTTGACTGTTTCCTTCAACGAGGAAGATGAGATCGTAGCTATGCAAAAGGGACTTAGAGGGGTATTCAAATATGAAGATACCCTTGAGTGTATAGAGAAGGCTAAAGATATAG
>CAYXPD010000001.1:12493-25544 GCA_964466995.1 uncultured Thermoplasmata archaeon
GAGATGAGAGAAAAGGTCCTCGATGAAGTCGAGAGGGAAAATATTTAAATAAATCTTAGATAACCTACAAAGGCTAATGGGGTAAGTTAACATGGCGAAAAAGAAGAAAGGGGTCGGCAGTACAGGAAGACTCGGTCCTCGGTACGGAGTCAATGTCAGGACTTCACTTAAAGAGATCGAAGAGGCAAAACGATCGAAGTATGAGTGCCCGAGATGTCATCACGAGCAGGTCGAAAGAGAGAGTACAGGGATCTGGACCTGCAGTCGTTGTGACTTGACTTTCGCAGGAGGAGCCTATAAACCTCGACTTGGAAAGAAGATCCAAAGGATGGTAGAAGAAGAGGAGGAATGAGATCATTTTCAGATGTTATATCTGTAATGAAAAGGTCACTACTGACGTAGATACTGTAGGCATTCAGTGTGCAAACTGTGGTGGCCGGGTATTCTATAAAGAGAGACCCAACGTTAAGAAAGAATTGAAGGCCAGGTAAAGATGAGGAAGGCTACTCTGGCCTTTTCAGAACTTGATTCGATAGATGCTCTTGAAGCTCTAAAACCGGAAGCTGAGGAGGGAATGGATCGAGTCGAAATAAATATCTCGACCGATTCACCCTGTATTGAAATAGATGCTGAGGATACTAGAGCCTTGAGAGCGGCTTTAAACTCTTACCTGAGATGGTTGAACATCTCAGAAAAAATCACGACTGAATATAATAAGTAGTTAAAAAACAAAAAGGAGGAAAAAAACATGTCGATGTCGCAAGAAGATGTACAGAACGAGGTAGCGAAAGCACAGCAGCTCCAACAGCAACTGCAGATGGTTATGCAGCAGAAACAGCAGCTTGAAGAAAGAACAGAGGAATTAGAGATGGCTCTCGATGAACTCGAAAGGATCGAGGATGATACAGTGGTCTTTCAAGAAGTAGGAGATATACTAGTAAAGGTCGAAGACAATCAGGAGATGAAGGAGGAACTTGAAGAGGAAAAGGAATCAGCCGACGTAAGGCTGAAATCTTTGAAGAGCAAGGAAGAGAAACTTCAAGATCAATTCAAAGAACTGCAGCAGAAATTGAGCCAGCAGATGGGTGCTATGCAGCAGGGTTCTCCCGGCGGAGAGTAGATGGAAATAGAAGAGGATGAAGAAATCCTGTTTTTGATCCATCAACATGCAGACCCTGACGCGATAGGTAGTGCATACTTTCTGCAGAATAGATGGGGCGGTACTGTAGCCTCGCCCACCGGCCCTAACGGGACCGGAAAAAACCTTTTAACTTTTCTTGGATTTGATTTAGAACAGAGAGTAGATCTGGAGAGATTCGATCGAATATTTGTTCTAGATACTCCTGATCCAACACAGCTTGAGGAGTTAACTCCTCCAGATCATAGGACTGTGGTCATCGATCATCATCAGAATTTTTCTTGGGATGCAGACGTTATTTTCGAAGATAGGACATCCTGTGTCGAGATAGTATATGATATGGTAGAACCTAAAGAACTGACTGAAAAGGAAGGCATGGCGCTTGTTTCTGGCATATTGACCGATACATCATCTCTTAGTAGAGGAGACTCTCGTACTTTCAAAACGCTCTCCGATATCATGGAGAAGTCCGGTGTTTCGCTGGAAAAAGTTAGGTCTATGCTGTATGATACGAGATCGTATTCCGAAAAGATCGCCAGGTTGAAGGGTGTCCAGAGATCGAACTTTTCAGAAGTAAATGGTTTCATAATGGCTAAAACGAAAATAGGCGCTTTCGAGAGCTCGGTCTCCAATTACCTTATCAGAGGAGGGGCCGATATAGCGTTGAGCGCTTCAAAAAAAGGCGATACTTTCAGGATATCCGGTAGAGCAGAAGAAGAAGCCGTTGAACTAGGTATAGATTTAGGGAAGATTTTTCAGACCATCTCGGATGAATCTGAAGATATCTCTGGCGGAGGGCATCCCGGCGCGGGTGTGATCACCGGTCAAGATGACCTAGATTTGATCATAGATGATTGTATGGAAGAGATTACTAAATTTATAAGAGAAAAAGGGATCGGAAAGTCTAAGGATTAAATCATTTCTCAGGATATGCCTTTTCGATTAGACCTTCCTTACCCTCGAATCTTTTACGGATTGGTTCTAAAATATCTATAAGTTCTCTAGCGAGAGCCTCTTTAAGGTCCTGCGGATGGAGTTCTCCTGAGAGGTAATCATCTTCGACCTCCTGGTAATTTTGGTATATCAGGTCACCGCCCCATTTATCGGGACGTTCGACTACGAAGTCCTTTCCTTCTGATTTTAATACGGGCATTACCAACATTTTAAGATGTTCAAGGACACCATTGTCTTCGATTTCGCCCTGTGGACAATAAGCATCCATAACTTTTTCTTTTACAGTTTCAGGGTCATCTAATAGATCTATTTTTGACCCTTCAATCGAAGCGCTCATCTTACCTCCAGTCAAACCTGTAAGTAGAGGAGCGAAAACACATATTGGTTTCTTATAACCGAAGGCTGGTAGAATCTCTCGTGAGAGCATATAGATGCCTCTTTGATCTATTCCCCCGTAAGCGACATCTGCATCCAGTGCATAGACGTCTTGAGTCTGTAACAGAGGATAGAGAAATCCACCCAATTTGGGATTGTCTCCGTATCTCACCACTTCCGCAGCAGCCCTTTTACATCTATTCAAGGTCGTATCGGCGGACATCCTTAGAACGTTCAAAACGTAATCCTCTTCAAGTTCGAATTCACTTCCTTGGATGAAATGTAGATCCTTGTAATCCACGCCGGTCGCTTCCATCATACCTTTGATACATTCTTCGTAATATTCGCTTCTCGCGTCTAAAAGCTCAAAGGGACTTTTCAGATCATCAAGATGGGCATGGATATCTGCGAGGAGAACCGTGAACTCGAATCCCGCTCTTAGGAAGTCAGCTATCTTCCTATGTGTTATAAAATGGCCAGTATGCATTTGACCTGTGGGTGCGTCGCCGATATAGGCCTTTGGTTTTTCTTTTTTCTGAAGCAGTTCTTTCAACTCTTCCTCGGTGACGACTTCTTCAGTTTTTCTCGTGATCAGTTGGACACGCTGTTCTATATCCATCGGATAAGTTGAATAGATGATTATATGTAAATCTTTGGTTTTTATCTTTTTCGAGTTTAATCTTTAGTCTTGTAAGTAAAATTTATATGGATAACCCTTAATCACGAAACGATAAGATGGATGGAAATGGTGAGGAGATATTTTCTCTCGATGATTTCGATCTCACTGGCAAAAAAGTATTATTGAGAATAGATATAAATTCTCCTCTTGATCCGCAGTCTAAAAGAATATTAGACGATTACAGGATTCGGAGTCATCTTGAAACTATCCGGGAGCTCTCCGACTCTAAATTGATTATAGTCGCTCATCAGAGCAGACCCGGAAAGAATGATTTCACTACTATGGAGCCCCATGCTGAAAGGATGTCTAAGTTGTTGAGGAAGAGGGTCGAGTATGTAGACGGCCTCTTCGATAAGAACGCTCTGAACAAAATAAGGAATATGTGGGATGGGGAAATACTGCTTTTAGAGAACGTTAGATTTTTTTCTGAAGAGACTTATCTTAAGGGGGTAAAAGATTGGGAGAAGCAGAAGAATACTCATATAGTTCAAAAGCTCGCGCCCGAAATAGATTTTCACGTTCATGATGCCTTCGCGGCTGCACATAGAGCTCAACCTACATTAGTGGGCTTTTCCGAAGTTGTTCCTAGTTTGGCAGGTAGGGTGATGGAAAGTGAATTGGACAACTTAGGCAAAGTTTTCACGATGGAAGAGAGGCCGAAAGTCGCCTTTTTAGGAGGTATGAAGGCCGAAGATTCCATAGAAGTTTCAAGAAACATGCTTGAAAACGGGCACGTAGATAAGATACTGACTGGAGGGGTCGTCGCGAACATATTTTTGATGGCCTCTGGATATGATCTTGGAGAAGGGAACAGAGAGTTTTTGAGAGACGAATTCGGCAAGTATGAAGATATAGTTGAAGAGGCTGAAAAGATTCTAGAAAATTGGCCAGATAGAGTGAAAATGCCGGTCGACGTTGTTTTGAATGAAGATGGCGAAAGGAATGGAAAACCGGTAGAAGAACTCCCTTCTGAGTATCCTATATTCGATATCGGATTGGACACTATGATGGAATACAAAAACGAGATTGGGGAGGCCGCACTCGTCGTCGTGAACGGTCCTGCTGGGGCGTTTGAGATGGAGGAATTCTCTATAGGGACCAAAGAGATCTTCAGGAGCGTAGCTCAATCAGATGCTTACTCTATAGTAGGCGGAGGTCATAGTACTGCGGTTTTAGAAAATTTAGGTTTGGCTGATAGTATAGACCACATCTCTACTGGAGGAGGGTCCTGTATTAATTTCTTAGCTGGAGAAGATCTTGAAGGTGTAGAAGCTCTCCGTCGTTCTAAGAAGGAATTCGGTAATCAGGAGTAATAGCACAGCGCTTGTAGACAAAAGATTTATTTTGACATCCTTCTAATCCAAGCTCGATTAGAAGATAAAGACTTGGATGCCACCGTAGCTTAGCTGGCCAAAGCGATGGTTTCGTAAACCATAGAGCGCGGGTTCAAATCCCGCCGGTGGCTTTTCTAAAATAAAAAAGAGGGTTCACGAACAAATCTTTGATTTGTGAGCTGTAGGAATTTTACAAAAATTCCTGCAAGAATCCCGCCGGTGGCTTATCTATTCTTATTTCTCTAAAATTTGTATTCTCTAGATGTCTCTCACAACTTCCAGGTATATTTCCTATGACTTCGTCCTTTAGGTGTTTCTATAATATCGTCTTTTTCGGAGAACATCCTCTTTCTTTCTATCTGTGTTAGTCCTTCTTTTGCCATCTTCCAGAAATTCTCTTCTGTGTGGTCTTCTTCAAACTTTGGATATACATCTTTCTTGAAGTCCTTATAAGAAGCTTCACCTCTGCTCTTTAGATACTTTAGACACGCTTGTGTTATCTTCTGTATAGCTTTATCACTCCCATACATGCCTCCTTCTAGTTCTTTAGAAAGCTCGATGACCTCTTCTGGTATATCTGAAAACTCTACTTCTTTTTCTACATCTTCCACCTTTTCGCTTTCCTGGGGAAGATCATATTTCTCTTGAAGAGCTCTCAAAATCAAGTCTTTCATGGTGGTTTCTTCTTCCAGAGCCTTCGTTTTCAAGAATTTCCAAACCTCTTTTTCCGCAGTAAATGATATATGTTTTTCAGTCATTTTATTATAGATCAATATGTTAAATAATATTTAACATTTACTCTTTTGTTAATTAATAGACAAAGAAAAGAAATATTTAGTTTTATAGGTAATAAATTCAAGGGATCTGGGAGTTCACAAAGGACAGTCTTGGTGTAGAAAGAAGAATCTTAAAAAAACGTATTCTTTTTTCGGAAATATTACGTTTTATGCCTTTAGATGGTATTTTACCCCATAATATATTAATATCTCCAGCATACTGAAAAATAAAGGTAGTATAGATGAAGCTTGGAGACATATTAGATAAAACAGAAATTGAAGACATACCAGACCTGATAGATCATGTTCGAGATGAAGTCCCTAAAATACTTGAAAAAGCGGCTTCAAATCATGCACTATTCAAAGCTAAAGTAGGAGAAAGCGGAAGAGTGACGATACCTACAGCGGAAAGAGACGTTCTTGAGATAGAAGAAGGGGATATTGTACAAGTAATAGTTAAACCTCTAGGCGATGATTAATAATGGAAAAGTGCCGTGTTCTAAAAGGCCTTAAAATGGGGTAAATCACGATGGATATAAAAGAATGGTTTAGGAAGAACATATTCGATTCGTTCCCCCTTTTGGTCAGCGGCAGTCCTGGGAAAGTTATCGCTATTATTTTGGCTGTAACTCTGATAATGGGATACTTCGCCTCTTTCGCTGAGATGGATACCGACGAGGAGACATTTGAACCCGATACCGAAACCTCCGATTGGATGGATGAGGTAGAAGAGAAATTCGGTACTGCAGGAGACTATAGCCAGGTAGTTTTTATCGGTGATCTAGGTGATGCGCTGACCCAGGATGTTCTTTTGGATATGCTCTATACCAAGGAAGCTGTTCTTGAACACGATGAGATAAATCAGACCCTTAGGAAGGACGGCGATATTCCTGAAGGGATGATTACCCTTGCGGACCTGATAATACAGGCAAACCGTACTCAACAGCTAAGTCGAACATTAGAAAATATCTACGACGATCTGAACGAATTACACATCTCTATGAAAAACCAGACTGAGATGTATAATAGACTCAATATCTCGCTTTCCAACAATCTCATATTAGCAGAATCTTCCGATCCAGATATCAGAAGAGAATCTGCTGAAGCTTTCAAGTCTATGTCTTATATCATATCGAACCCTGATAGTTGGACCATCCTGCAGGAATACATGGATATGTTCGAGAGGATTATAGGGCCGATGGGGGCTGAGGAGTTTGAAAATGATTTAGAAAGCAATTCGACTGAATCAACTGAGGATGACGACGAAGAGATTCCAGAAGAGGGTCAGTACTTTATAGAGCTTTTCGAAGCTTCAGCTAGGATCTTATACGAACATGATCCCACACCTTTAGAGAGACGCGCTGTGGGAAGGATGCTCGCCTATTTTTTGGAGATAAGCGAACACATCGCTTATATCCAGCCAGATTTTGGATTTATCGAGGATATACCATCTGTTGATCCTTCCCTCGATGAGAAAATAGCTCAAGTCGAGAACATGACCGATAGGGAGATAAAAAGCAGTTTAAAAGAAGTGCACGAGTACGATCCTGAGCCCTTGCGAGAGAGTATTGAACGATCAATAGAGATTCTCTCTGAAGCAGAAAAAGAGGAGGAAGAAGCTTTTGATCACTTGGAAACGACAAACAATACATTAGCTGAACTTGAATTAATTTATGAAGAAGAAAATTGGAGCGAGGAGATGGAGCCTTACGTGTACAATTACAGTTCAACTGTCGATGGTTATTTAGATCTCTTAGACGGAACCATGAACGTCATAACCGGGATGAGCAGTACGATGCGTTCGGCGGAATTTTTGCCAGAATTGATCGATGAGATGGCTAGGATGACAGTCAGCTTGAGCAGCGAGGAGTTCGACGGCGAAGATCTTGTAGTTAGGAGGATAAGAGCTAGCAGTGGAATGGGACTCGTTCTAATGGATGATTCTGTAGATAGCGAAACTAGAAAGGAGGCTCAGCAGGACTTGATAGACTTAACAGACGAAGTAGCAGAAAACTCAGATACTAAAGTTTACGGTTCCCAGATCATGCTAGAACAGATAAACGATAGTGCGATGAGAAGCATGTATCGTTTACTACCCCTAGCCTTTGTTTTTGTAATAGCCGTGTTGATGCTGGTCTACCGATCTATAATCGAGACTTTGTTGAGTCTTTTATCTCTTGCTATTGCTATCGTCTGGACTTTTGGAGCTGGAGTTCTTTTAGGATACAATTTCAACCCCTTGATAGTGGCTGTTCCTATATTGCTTACAGGACTTATAATTGATTACGGTCTCCACATGGTTATGAGATATCGAGAGGAAAAAGCCAAGGACAAGAACCCTTCCGCTTCCACCCGAATAGCTATAATGACAGTAGGTGGAGCACTTTTACTAACAACTTTCACTACTGCGATTGGATTCCTATCTAATGTGTTTAGCGATCTTCTCGTTATAAGGCAGTTCGGTATATTAGCTGCGATAGGTATATCCTCTAGCCTTATTCTGATGATAGGATTTTTGCCCTCAATTCTACAGATTGTTGAGGAGTGGCGAGGAGAAAAAACGGGGAAAAGGGGTAATAGAAAAAAATACTCAAAGAAAAATAAAAGCGGAAACGAATACATAAAAAAGTTTTTGTCTATATCTAGTATAATCGCCGACGAAAAACCATGGGCGATGATCATAGCTACGCTAATTATCACGATGGTAGCTGGCTACGGAGCAGCGAACGTAGACACGACCTTCAATATCGAAGACTTCCTCCCAGAGGGTGAAACGCAGAGTGAAAACATAGATTATATAAATGCAAATTATAATATAAGCACCTCGACGGTATATATCCTGGTTGAAGGTGATCTCACGGAAAGAGAATTCCTGTATGCCGTTGATCACGTCGAGTTCAATTCAATGGATAACCGTTATATCATGGAAGAGGAGGGCGTGAACTCGCCACTTTCAGTATTACGTGAATATGGAACAGCCACGGTCGGACAGGAGCATTACAATGAAACTCTTGTCGATGCCTTCAGAGAGAGTGATACTGAAGGTAATGGGATTCCGGACAGAAACATAAGAGAACTGTATGATATGCTTTATGAAGCGCCCGAAAGCCGAGATTCGATACAGAACGTTCTGAGCAGGGACGAAGATGGAAATTACGATGCTGCCGTTCTAACTTTCACCGAAAATGAGGAACTAATCAATAGAGATTTAGATAACGCTGCTAGAATGAAGGAGCAGCTAGAAGAAGATTCGGAACCACTGAGAAATATGGGGTACACGACAAAAGTCACAAGCAGTAATATAGTCGGCCAGGAGACCACTGAGGAATTGACCAACACTCAAATGCAATCTCTTACGCTCACAATAATTATTGTCGCGACAATACTGACACTGATATTTTACTCGTCTAAAGATACGAAGATTTTAGGCATTATATCTACATTCCCTGTCACCTTGGTGACTATATGGATTATAGGCACCATGTTCGCCCTCGACGTGCCATTAAACGTGCTTACAGTAACTATCACCGCTTTGACAGTCGGTATGGGGGTCGATTTCAGTATCCATATAGCCCACAGATTTTTGGAAGAGATGGAGGAGGGGAAAGACCTGTTCGAGGCATCACAGGAAACGGTATTGAATACTGGTTCTGCACTCTTCGGCTCTGCGGCTACGACAGTTGGCGCCTTTGGGATCCTTTCGACTTCTAGCATTGTACCTTTAGCCCAATTTGGGTATATCACAGCTATGGCGATCGCTTACAGCTTCATAGTTGCGGTGTTCCTATTACCTTCTGGCTTGATGATATGGGCCAAATTTACGGGTGTGCAGGAAAGGCTGGTCAAAGAAAAAGAGAAAGCTGAAAGGAAAAAGAAAAAAGGGCTACCCACTGTGGAAAAAAGAGAGATAGATGAAGAGATTATAAAGGAGAGATTACCCGTGCTTTCTGCAAGGAGATCCTACAGAGAAAACCCTAGATCAGAAAAGGAAGATCTACCGGTACTTAGGACCAGGAAGACTGAAGATTGAATTCACTGAGAAGATGCTGAAACTTTATTTAACTCGGGAAGATCAGGAGGTTTCAGAGGAGTTCCGCATTCAGGACACTCCTTAGAGTCTATAGGAATGATCTCACCACAGTTTTCACACACACCCTCCTTAGGTCTGCTCTTTTCACTTTCTTCCGCTGTGGAAGTTAGCTTTTGTCCGATAAAGAATGCTATTATCAAACCTAGAACAGCAATAACTATCCATTCTGTTTTTAGCTCGAACTCCTCGCTTTCGAATTCAGCGGTTATTTCGTGATCTTCTGTTATCTCGATTACAGCTAGGGTTGAGTCGGGATCATCTATGGTTTCGATGTCTCCACTCCATCCTGTGAATTCATATCCATCTTCAACTTCGACTTCAAGTATAACTTCGTCTTCAAATTCGTGTACGGAATTCAATTCTTCGGGTCGGATTATTTCACCTTTGTCCTCGTCATCTAACTCCACAGATAGTTCGTAGTGTTTCTTTTCAAACTCTGCGGTGATATCGTAGTCATCTTCCATCGTCAGCTCCGTGATCCTTGATTCTGGAGATTTTATGGTATCTATATCGCCGGTCCATTCCTTGAATTCGTAGTTCTCATCGGCTTCGGCTTCTATCACGACCTTTTCTTCTTGCTCAAAGCCGAAATCCCCTTCACCGGGCTGTATAACTCTACCTTCTCCGTCAACATCTATCGAGAGTTCGTAATAGTCCTCTTCGAACTCAGCAGTTATCTCGTAATCGTCTTCTATCACTATCGTGGCGAGTTCTGATTCTGGTTTATCTATGTTTTCTATGTCTCCGGTCCACTCAACGAAGGTGTAATTCTCATCAGCTTCAACTTCAAGGATCGTTTCGTTTCCGTGCTCGTAATCGAAATCTCCTTCCCCAGGTCTGAGCACTTCACCTTCTCCATCTACGTCTATGGTTAGAGTGTGCATCTCGGTTTCAAATTCTGCTGTGATATCGTAATCGTCTTCCATCTCTATGATGGTCAGTTCAGAGTCAGTATCTTCTATGTTTTCAGTGTCTCCTGTCCATTCCAAAAAGGCGTGATTCTCATCAGCTTCAGCCTCTATAACCACACTTTCTCCATGTTCATATTCGAGATTAACTCCGATAGGTCTTACGATTTCGCCCTCCCCGTCTACATCTATCTCCAGTTCGTGGGTTTCCTTTTCGAATTCAGCCGTTATCGTATAATTGTCCTCCATATCCACCTGTGTGGTCTTAGAGTCAGTACTTTGTACATTTTCAATGTCTCCGGTCCACTCAACAAATTCGTAATTATCGTCAGGATCGGCCTCTAAAACAACAGTGGTCTCCTCATCATATCTATTCACATCATCTTCCGGCTGAATCACCTCGCCGCCCTCTGTCGACATGACGATCAGATGATATTCAACATTTGATGCTTCCGCAGTACCGAATGATACAGTAAAAGAGGCTGTGATGAGCATGATCATCAGACATATCTGAAATATTCTTTTGTCCAACATGTTTATCCCTCAAATCCAATTGACTGTTTACTTGTTACACTACTTATATTTATAAGTTTTTTTTCTAAATACAAAATTCAGATTAAATCTTGAATACTAGAAATTCAAAGAGATATAACAGAAATCAATATTTATCACCCCCTTTATGAGTGAAAAGAGGTCAGAATGGATGGGTAAATACATCGCACTCGTAGGGAAAGAGTTTCCTAACGCTGTAAACAGTCTTTGGGCTGTACTTAGGCAAGAAAGATTCGAACCGGAAGAACTGTACATAGTTTTTGAAGAAGAGAGTGGAAAAACAGAAAGCCTGAAAGATGATCTTGAACAGGTTCTAAAAAATTATGATCTAGATTGTTCGGTTGAATCATATATATTAGACGAAATGAAAGATGTCAGACAGATGATCGACGGTCACACCGATGATGAAAAAAATACAGTTGCTTTAGATATCAGTGCCGCTTCCAAACTAAGAACTGCTGAAGTCCTCATTGATAAGGGATGCGATCTGTTCGATCATATATTTTACCTGGAAATATCCGGTTCAGAGAGATCCTTCCCTCTCCCTACTATAGAAAAGAATAAACTCAATTTGAAAGATCTGCGGAATGAACTAACAGAGGTGAGGTAGATGGAGAAGATATTCACCAAGAGAGAACTGATGCTATTTTTAAACCATATCCGTGATGAAGGACTTTCTAGTTTTGAAGTAAGAGAGCCGTATTTCGATAATAGATTATTAAAAGTCGATCTGAAAGAAGAAAAATATGAAGTGGAATTGACCGGGAAAGATGATTATGAAATAAAGATATCGAAGGACGAATATTGGGATAAAACCGAGATACCCGGCTTCAAAGAGTATAAAGAATGTTTGATCTCTTCAGGCTTTGTAGAGTATGGAAATTGGGATGATTTTAAGACCTGGGCAAGATCTCTCTACCAAAATGAGAAGGATCCAGGCCTGTCCAGCGAATCTGTGTTCTTGACAATTGATACGAATCTGGCATACTATAGATTCATCTCTAGAAAATTTCCGTTAGAATACGACGATATAACCATAGAAGCATACGACTTCGATTATCTACTCAGTTCGATAGTGGAGAGCGAGATAGACCATCATATCAAAGACAAATACGACGATTCAGACCTGAAGATGATGGGGATGCACACCGAGATAGGAGACGTTAGGTATAAATTCAGAAACCGCGGCAGATTCGAGACAAGGAAATCGAAATTTGCGACGGAAGAACTCAATCACCTTAGAGGTGAACTCAACTCCGCAAGGGTAAAAGCTAGAGGCTCTAAAACCGATTCAGAGAGGAACGATATATTGATAGTTGAATCTCTAGAAGAGTTCTGCTGGGACAAAAATATCGACGTAGCACTGATATCTACTGACAGGAACATGGGGAATCATTCGGAAAATGCCGAGATTGCGTACTTCGTGCTTGAGATGCCCCACAGCATACCAAAAAGAAAAGAAGTGGGACCTGAGATAGTTTTGAACCTTCTTCATGATATGGCTCTGTTTTATGGGATGGTCAAGATACCCGAGTTGAGCACCGATCTTTTCGGTATATGGGGCGGAAAAAAAGACGAGCACTACCGCACCGAAAGTGTGAAAGCTTGGGTTAATCCCGGGTCACCGATAGAATCTCAAGTCAAGAGAGAGATGAAGATAATGGATTCTTTACAGATATTCTCCTAGCTCAACCGTAACGCCACTCGGGGCCTTCCTCAGAATCCTCCACTTTCACGCCCATTTCGTCCAATCTATCTCTAATATCGTCTGCTATCTCGTATACTCCTTTATCTCTCAAGTTTTCTCGTATTTCCAATAATAACTCTATGAACTTTTCCGACCCTGCTTCGTCGCTGTCCTTTTTCCTTTTTTCTTCAAGCTTCAATCCCAAGATCCTGCCCAGCTCCTTCAAAGTATCTGCAGCCTCTTCAAGGATCGATTTTTTATTGTCTAGCTTTTTATTTATTTTTTTGCTGAATTCTATCAATTTGCTCATCGCTAGAGGAGTGTTCAGATCGTCATCCATCGCATTTTCAAACTCTTCCTTTATCCAATCTATATCATCGCTCAGATCTGTTTTTTCTCCTCCGTCCGCTTTGTCAATTTCGTCTAAAGTCCTGTAAAATCTCTCCAATTTCTTTTCACTCTCTTCTAAGGATTCAAAGCTGAAATCACTCTGAGAGCGGTAATGGATGCTGGCAAAGAAAGTTCTAACAGTCTCCCCATCATATCTTTCCAACAAAT
>CAYXPD010000002.1:0-19463 GCA_964466995.1 uncultured Thermoplasmata archaeon
ATGATGAAAACCATCTTTGGTCTGCAGGTAAGTGCTTTCGACCAATAGGTGAGATAACACCTGAAAAGGTGGAACATTATATAAAGGAATCACAAACTCACCACTACGCAAATAATTCTGGTGAATCGATGGCTATACAAAGAAAACCACACCATTCCTCAGGGACTCCTCAAACTTCTTTACAAGACTTTGCTGGTCAATAAGTGCGGATGCCCCAGGCTTTAGCCTGGGGAGTACTCACTATTCTTAAATCTGTAGAGCACTAACAATATTTTCCTTATAGGGGTGATCTTACTGTCCGATAGATAAGACTGTTCTGAGAATCAATATCCTACACAAACGACCTATTTCACTATGATCTCATATCTTTCTTTGTTTTATATATCATCATCGAAGCTATGATCGCTGTAAAAAGACCCCCGAGCAGAAATCCCGGCGTTTCATCTTCCTCCTCTTCAAATACAGCTGTTATCTCTATATCTTCATCCATTGTGACGCTAACTTCTTTTTCTTCCTCTCCAGACGCATCTCCCGACCACTCACCAAAGTTCCAATCATCATCTGCCTCAGCGTTGAGAGTTATGTAAGTACCCTTTTGGAACTCGCCGGTCCATTCGTCCTCTACGACTTCGACGATCTCTCCTTCGTGTAGTATCTCTATCGTTCCTTCACCCTCGACATCAACACTCAACTCGTGCATCACCCTCTCGAAGTTGGCGGTGACGTTCTTGTCGCTGTCCATGGTTACGTTGATCTCTTCTTCGTCACTTTCTACATCGCCGGTCCAACCGCCGAAGTACCAGCCGTCGTAGGGATCGGCTGAAAGATCTGCCTCTATCCCCTGCTTGTAATCCTTCTCAAACGGTGTTTCAACAATAACTTCATCTTCTACTTCCACTGTGCCCTGTCCTGTTATATCCTCTACAGTTAAAGTTACATACTCTTCGAAGTGGGCTGTAATCTCTTTATCCTCATCCATAGTTACGGTTATCTTTTCTTCAGTGTCTTCATAATCTCCGGACCATCCTTCAAAGTACCACCCCTCGTCAGGGATAGCCTCGATAACTATCTTTCCGTGTTCGTAATAAGTGTGAGTACCTTCTGTAGGATCGGTATCCCCTTCTCCTTCTATATCGATGGTAAGATCGTGAGTCTGTTCTGTCTCTTTTATGTACCATGTGGAATCCGCATCTCCATCCTCCCAGGAGAGGAACGGTTTATCCCGATCAGTTTCGATCATCTCTATATCCCATCCAGCGGACTCGAAAGTGCTTATCGATCCAAATTCTTCATCGTTCAAGGATAAGCTACCAAACCCTTCTACATAGCATTCGGGCATGTCTTCGTGGTAAAATGAATTCTCTACAGTGCCTTCATCATATCCTACGAGTGCGCCTCTATTTTCTTCTCCACTTACGTTTCCCGCTGCATACGAATCACTGATAGTACCATTATTCCTTCCGACAAGCCCGCCCGTTTTATTTACTCCTTCAACCTCACTTACGCTGTAAGAATTTTCCACTTCATCATCCTCGTTCATGAATCCCGCGAGGCCGCCCACTTCGGTATCTCCAGAAACGGTAACTGAGGAATAAGAGTGATATATATCTATATATCCATCCGTATTCCCTCCCACTAGACCGCCCACTCCATGTTCTCCATCGACCTGACCTGATGCAGATGAGTTCTCTAAAACGTTCATATGTTCTCCGCCACCAATGAGACCACCAACGTAATTAGTTCCACTGATGTTGTTTTTTGCAAAGGAATCCTCAATGAGAGGGGCATAAGTCCCCCCTCTACCTACCAGTCCTCCTGTGAAGTTACCTCCGATAACATTGCCTTCTGCATGTAAACCCGAGACGCGGTGATCATTAAGTCCCAGCACTCCACCGACGCTGTGGTTTCCTCTCACCTCTCCAGTGGCGTATGAATCGTGCAGATCGGTTGGAGCCAAGAAACCAAAACCATTTCTACCTATGAGTCCTCCCACTTTCTCATTTCCGATCACATCGCTATCCGAGTGTATGTTTTCGATTGTATCACCTATAGACCAGCCGAGGAATCCACCTACATCATTGTTTCCTTCTACTTTACCATTTGAAGAGGAATTTTTCAAGGTGCCCCATTCGCTCTCCCCGACCAATCCCCCGACTTGATCTGTTCCCATAACATAACTATCCGCATGGGAATGATTTATTTTTCCCTGAAATTCAAAACCGGCACGATCATTGTAACCCACAAGTCCTCCGATATTATCTTCACCGATCACTTCCCCGGTGGTGGATGAGTTATTCACAACACCTCGATTGTGACCTGTTACTCCCCCGACCATATCGTTCCCTCTCAAATCCATCTCTACAAGGTTGAGACCTGTGATCTCCGCTTCCCTTCCAAGAAGTCCAAAAAGACCCACACGATCTGTTGCCGGTCTGTCAATATAGAGATCCTCGGTCTCATAACCGTTTCCATCGAAATCACCCGTGAAAGGAGCAGCAGTGTTTCCTATCGGGTTCCAACCCACGACGGCATTTTCATAAGTTACATAAACAAATCTTTCTCCCGTATCTTCATCTATTGTTATAGTAGGATAGTCTACAGTATAAGGAATGGTTTCTCCAGTATTGTTTTTGACTGATAAAACTGAATCGGACGCATCTTCATCGAAAGGTATATCTATCGTATCGCCTTCGTCCCATGTTTCATACCTTCCAGCATCTTCTTCAGCTTCATAGTCCTCTGTTTGGGAATTGTATTCATCATAACCTGATGTATCTTCATCAAGATCATCTTCCAAGTAATAATAGCCGTCAAGATGTTCTCTTATCTCGTCCAGATCGTGCCAGTCCTGGATCCCGCGGAAGACCCTGGTCTCAAAGGTCAGTATTTCACCCGTAAACTCACGTTCTTCGGTTGACGCTACGGCTTTGAATTCACAGTAACTGATCTCGGCTATATCATCTATTTCCTCTTCGAACACTCCTGCCCCATCCATGGATTGTGGTTCCGTTTCATTCCACTCGTCATCGCTGTCCCGTCTATATCTGAAAAAGGCGCTGCCTTCCTCGACATAGATATCTGTTATCTCACCTCTCAATAGAGGGTTCTTTTCACTGACGTTTTCCGGTTCCAACGTTTTCACTTCAATATCGTCGTGTGAGGTGAACGTCCTGGAGAAGGTGGTCTCGTTTTCATCGTCACGGACTTCTACCGCCTTGTATTCATAGACGGTACCCTTTTCTAGACCGTCTATGTCGGTCTCGAATCCATCCGGTTCAGTTAATGTTATCGGTTCGGTTTCGGACCACTGTTCTTCGCTCTCTTGTCTGTATCGGAAAAAGACTTCCATCTCATCGTTGGGCACTTCGATCACTTCGCCTTTCAGCGTAGCTTCAAATCTGCTGATGTTTTCTGGTTCTTCTAGGACTAAATTTCCGACGGCCGCGTTCACCGCTTTATGTGCATCGATTATACCGTGTCCATAGCGCGTATTTTTATCTTCACCGGGCAGAGAGCCGCCCGCTTCGTAGTGATCAGCGGTAACTCTCAGATCGTGATATATGTCTTCGAGAGACAGATTCTCTTTTACATCCAGCATCAGAGCGACGGTTCCCGCGACGTGCGGTGTGGACATGGAAGTTCCCTGCCATCTCTGCCATCCGCCGCCGGAAAGCGCGGACTTCACTTCCACGCCGGGAGCGGCAAGATCGGGTTTGACGAACTCCTCCGGAGTTTCGTTCCTTTCATCTTCAACTATACCTCCACTGCTGAACTCGGCGATACCGTCGGTGACGTTCGAGGCGCCTATACCCAACGTTCTATACACCGCTCCAGGCACACCGACGGTCCCGTTACCGGAGTTACCGATGCTGGCGACGGGCACTATCCCCGCCTCTTTCAGATTTATAATCGGTTCTTCATACTCTTGATGATATCCATCCGGCCCCCATGACATGCTGGCGACGTGCGGTCTGTGTTCCTCAACAGGTTCGAGAGTGTTTCCGAACCTATCGTGCGGTTCCACCTTCCACTCCAATCCGGCCAGCGCTGCCGCAAATCTTCCGGATCCTCCCGGAATAATGAGGGCGTGCATCAGGTCCACTTCTGGAGCGACACCGATATGTGTTCCGCTGGAGTTGCCGCCAGCGATGGTTCCCGAAACGTGAGTTCCGTGATCACTCGTGTCCCTTGGTGTCGAGTTTTCAACAATATGACCTGTCCTGTTGAATTCTATCCAGCCGCCGGTATAGTACTCGTCATCTTCCAGATTCACCATCTTATCTTCGAGATCGGGATGCTCGATATCTACACCCGTGTCGGATACAGCGACTCTGATATCGGAACCGTCGATCCCTTCGTCCCAAATATCTTCAACATTGATCCTCTCTAGGCCCCAGGTGAGATCACTGTTCGAATATAGATCTCCTCTTGTATCACCGCCAATCTCACTTTCTAAGCCACGTTCATCTTCGCTCATCGCGTCTTCCGATGTGCCCTCGGAGTTCAGTGTTTCGACTTCGAAATTCTCGTGTATCCTCGTGACATCTGAATGCTCACTTATCACTTCCAAACTTCCTACTTCCACCTCGGCTAGAACAGCGTTGGCTATCCAGAAAGTGTTCAATACTTCACCATCTTCCCTCTCAATAGAGTCTAACAGCTCCGCCTGTGTTCTCTCCGAATGAGTTTTCAGACTTTGTATCGTTTCCTCGGTATCCATCTCGTCTAAAGATGGTTGTGAAGAACGTCTATTTGAGCGATAAGGTTCTATTCTGACCACAACTTCGACGGTTTCGTGATCTTCATTTGATCTTACATCTTCTAAAAGATCGTCAGTGAGAACCTCTTCTAATGAATCGGACTCTGTGTCCATATCATCTTCATAAGCGGATGCTAGACCGATAGAGATAGTGCTGAAAAAGAGGATAACAACTACCCACACAGCTAGCTGCTTAGATAGACGCAAGGATACAGGCCTCCTTCTTTAATCTAATTAAAAAATGTTATCGGTTTATAAAAATTTTATGCCGATATATATATATATATATATATATATATGACCTTTCACATAATACTTCGGAGGAGAAATCGTGAGATACAGGCGGTATATGTCTGTACTCGTTGTAGCGATTTTGGTGATATCAGTAGTGGGTGCGTTGACACCCGGCGCAACGACCGGGAACCACGACCGGGATATAGTCCTGGTCAGAGATGTTGGAGAGAACGAAGATGTATCTGTTTTCGAGGAAGTTGGAGAGGTGTTAGATCGATACGGCAGGTATCTGCTCTTGGAAGCGCCTGAAGATGAGATAGAAGGATTGAGAGGACTCTATCAAATAGACCATCTTGAAGAACGTAATCAACTGAATATCAAGGGACACGAATTCGAAACCAACGAGGGATATCCTGAATTCGATTCCGACTTGATGATCGACGAGTATGAAGAGGGGGAAGAAGGTATTTACATAGTGGATATGATCGCACCGGTAAATCCAGAGTGGAGAGAGGAATTGGAAGATCTCGGCGTCGAAGTGATAAACTACCAGCGAAACTACGCCTACGAGGTAGTTATGACGCCGGAACAAGTCGATGAAGTTGAAGACTTGGATTTCGTCGACTGGGTCGGCATCTATCAGCCCGGTTTCAAGCTGGCAGAAAACCTAGAACCGGGTGAAATCACAGTTAGTTATATCGACGGAAGAACGGATATTGTTACAGTAGATCATATGTCACAGATAGTTTCTCTTGCCAACAGGGAAGACGTCTATTACATAAGTCAATATTCCGAAGCGGAACTCCACGCAGAGATCGATTCACAGTTGGTAGGAGGAGGGGCTTGGTTCATGGATGATTACAGTGATTGGAATCCCGATCTTGATCCACCGCCGAGAGAAGGAGATCCGATGGAACCATACAGAAAGCACGGCGATCATGGTGCGTTTATCAACCAACAAGGGTACACGGGCGACGGTGTCACTATTGCGATAGCCGACAGTGGATTGTATTCGGATGCAGAACGTAATTTCCACGAGGATTTCCAAGAACGAGTAGTAGGTGGCGTTTATTATGATAGTGATGAAGAAGAGTGGAAAGATGAAAATTGGTACCAAGATACCCATCCGCAGCAACATGGAACCCATGTAACGGGTCTCGCTGCTGGCAATACAGCCGATGGCACCGCCGATACAATGGAATTCGCCGATTATTATAAAGCACAAGGACTAGCATATGACTCCGAAATATTCGTGACCCGGGCCTTCGATGGTGCAACAACAACACCAGAAGAATTCTATTCTATCGTTGAGGAACCGGCACAGCGATCTTATTCCTACATACATTGTAATTCTTGGGGAAGACAGGAAGATGAGGATGGTTATGAGGAGGCAGCCGTTGAATATGATAAAGCAGTGAGAGATGCGAATTCTTCCTCTTCAGAAAACGAACCGATGGTGATAACCGCCTCCGCAGGTAATAATGATGTCGACAATTCCATTGAAAGTCCAGGTATTGCCAAGAATGTCATAACCGTTGGTGCTTCTATGACTTTCAAAGGTAACGGGTCATATCCAGAAAGCATAGCTGGCTTTAGTTCAGGAGGATGGACTGATGACAACAGGGTAAAACCAGATGTAGTTGCACCTGGAGCCTGGAATATACCTTCCACATCTGACGTTTCGGGTTATAGAGAATTGTATGGCACTTCGATGGCAAACCCAATTGTAGCTGGTGCAGCCGCTGTTGTTGTAGAATGGTATGAAGATAATTTTAATGAAAAGCCTAGCCCTGCTATGGTAAAATCCATACTCATCAACACCGCCAATGATTTAGAAGATACTAGGGGACCAATTCCTAACCGAGATGAAGGCTGGGGCATCCCTGATTTATCTAAATTAGAACACGAGGACAGCCCCGGCTTTTACTTTGAAGATCAGACATCTCTATTAGAGACAGGTGATAAGGACATTTACACTATTGAACCTGAGGATGGAGATGAACCGTTAAAGATAAGCTTGGTATGGACCGATAAAGAAGCTGGAAATGGAGATCACCCAACTCTTAAGAACGACCTAAATTTAGAAGTGATAAATCCAGATGATGAGGAAATCCGTGGGAACGCATTTGACGAGTCCGGAGACGGGGAAAGTAACGATGGCTATACCTATCCCAATGCAGAAGTGATCGATGATTTTGATGGAAGTGAAGACGGTTGGGACGACAGAAATAACGTGCAGAACGTTTATATTCATCCTGATGAGGTTGAAGAAGGTGAGACTTACATTATAAAAATACACGGATACGACATAGTTGCAGATGCCAACAATGATGGAGAAGAGAATCAAGACTACGCTCTTGTTGTGCAAAATGCTGAAGAATTAAACGAAGCATACTCCCTCACCGTAGATTCTGTAGGAGGAGGAGATACAGTTCCGAAGGAAGGTACCTATTACCATTCTTTTGGAACTAAAGAAAACCTTTCGGCTGATCCTGATTGGGGCTACGAGTTCGCTTATTGGCTCGTAGATGGTGAGGAATACTACGATCGAGACATCACGGTCACAATGGATGATCACAAACATGCCAGCGCCTATTTTGTACCTGAAGGAGGGGGTGTCCCGACTTCTTTAAATTCCAGCTACGCTCAGTACCTGGATGAAGGTCCAATGGCGGCAGAACTCGCGAAAGCTTTCAGGGATGAAGACTTGTCACTGCCGGATGCTAAGGAAGAAGCTATACTATCAGAAAAGAACTACGAAATGTGGAACGTCCTCGTGGATGACGAGGGAAAATATCTAATCGTTGAAAGGGAAAAAGAATTAATGGTGTACAGTTATTGATGTTAACCTGCATCGCACTTATGAAAGTTCTTTCTTCTCTAAAATCTTTTAATTTTTCTTTTTTAGGGCTTCATCACTAAACGTTTTAATTAGATATATAACTTAGTATAAAGCAGGATAGAATTGAGGTGGAATCCTCTAATAGTAAGGTGAATTCCAAACTGGTACAGCAAATAGATAGTGAGTTTGATTGCTTGTCTATAAATCATCTACCAAGGGCTTTGAAAAAGCTTAACCAGCCATGGGAAGTTAGTGATATAAGAAGATCACCACATTCTCCTTAGATTGATGGCTTTTTGTATCATTATGAAGGTGGTCACTATTAGAACCTACGACGAAATCGAAGCGTATTAGAACTAATATCTCAAAAGATGGAAAATCACTCGGTTTCGCAGTTTTAGAAATAAAGTTCCTAATATCTGATGAAAGCTAGATACTTTCATGTAGAAACCGCAATATATTAAGTGAGCTCTAACTATATCAATTTAACTTTTCTAAAAATCTATTAGCTAACTTTGGTTTCAAATCATTTTATTTCCAGATGAAACCGCTAATTCAGGGATGGTCCGTTTTGAAGATATTTTCAAAATCGATCAGATAGCTCTTGATTTTTCCTCTATTTAGCCGCTAGAAGTTGTCAGACGATACAACTATTCAAAGTCTAAAAACCCCTATTTTACCCCTATTTATCCTGGATATTAGCGAAATATATTTATATTAATAGCCTATTAAGGGTCTGGGAGAAGGGTATGACGCTCTCCCTAAAATAAGGAGGAAAAAATATGAGCATGGAAAAAATAAGCGTAAGGGAAGCTAAAGAGATCGCCGAGAAGAAAGGTTTGAAACCAGGACTCGTCAAAGGAACTGATGGTATCCAGTTCACTAAAGGCAACAACGATAGGATAGAAACAGTCTCTTGGAGCGAATTTGAAGAAAAACTAGACGAAAGAGATCTTGCAGTTTATGAGTCTGGCGGCTGGATGAAGATAATGAGCGAAGACTAAAGAGGACCGGGTAATACTCGGCCCTCTTTTTTATTTTTTCTTTTTTACTCAAGATAAATCTTTTTTACTTTGAAACATTGTGATTAATCTGATGATAGAGATAACGGATAGATGGGGCCTAGCTAAGCGGGGAAAGTGGGAAATCAAGGATATAGAGATCCAAGTGCCCAATATATTTTTTCTAGAGGGGAATTTGTTCAAAACACCCGATGAAGCGGAAGTGACTATTTCTAGTACGCCCAACTCTTCTTTTGAGATGTCTCCTTCTTTTTTTGAAGATGATACAGATAGGTATGATTTCCCGTCTACCTTTGCCTATCCCAAGGGGATCTTAGACGGTTTGATAGAGGAAAAAAGAGGACGACCAAAAATACAGGTGATCTTCGATCAGGACCCAGATCCTGATGCAGAACTTTATGTCCTCGGAAATGCTCCACAATTATTACAGAGGAGCGGAAAGTTGTATGATAATATAATCGAGTTGAGGAAAAAGATAGACTATCATAAGTTGATCTACGCACCGGGAATTGCTCAACCTAACAATATGTCCTTATTGTCATATCTGGGAGTTGATTTTTTTGATTCCTCTTTTTCAGCGATGATGTCTTATGAGAATGTAGAACTGTCTGATTGGATGGGATTTCCTGGAAACCCTGAGAACAACTCTAAACATCTTTTGGACGAGCTTGATCTGATCAGAAAAAGTATAAAAAAAGGTAGACTCAGAGGCTTAGTTGAGACTCGAGTTAGATCTGAACCCTGGATGGTAGAAGTATTGAGGAGATGTGACGATGATTATGAAATCTTTTCGAAAGGCGTGCCTGTCACTGGAGATGAGTTCTCAGTCACTACGAGAGAAAGTCTTGACCGTCCCGATATAGAGAGATTTAAAAGGAGGATCAAAAAAAGATATGAACCTCCAGAAAGAGAGACTCTTCTCCTCCTGCCCTGTTCTGCTAGAAAACCTTATTTCCAATCTAAGTCTCATAAGAGATTTAGAGAGGCTACTCAGCAGGTAAATTGGACCGATATTCACGAGGTTTCATTGACTTCCCCTCTTGGTGCAGTTCCAAGAGAACTTGAGTTATTTTATCCTGCCCAACAATATGATATCCCTGTCACACATGAATGGTTTGAAGAGGAAAAAGAGATGATCCTAGACCAGCTTCAATACATCATAGATATGGGAGATTATAATCATATAATCTCTCATCTTCCTCCAGATATGTCTTTTGTAAACGAAGAATTCGAATGTATAGACACTTCAGAGGATACCCATCCCACTTCTCAACGAGCAATCGATAGATTGACTGAAAAGCTCAAAGAAACCGTTGGTAAAGAAAAAGGCAGCGTTCAAGAATTTTTGGTAGAAAATTTAGAATCCTTTGCTCGATTTCAGTTCGGTGAAGGCGGAGAAGATCTACTTGAAAACTCCAGAATCAAGGGTAATTATCCATGGTACAAGATAATGAAGGATGACAAACAAAGAGGGATGCTGGTACCTGAAAGAGGTTTGATCTCGTTAACTCTAGATGGAGCTATCGTATTGAAGAAAAATAAGATCAATCTTGTTGAGATAGACGACTTCGTACCGAAAGGCAGTGTCTTTGCGGTCGGTGTAAAAGAAGCAGATGAAAGTATTAGACCTGAAGACGAAGCGATAGTGGTCCACGAGGGGGAATTAAGAGGTGTAGGACCTTCTGTGATGTTTGGAAGTGAGATGAGCGAAGCTAATAAGGGAGAGGCGGTCCGTCTTAGACATCACCTTTGATGAGAAGAAAGAGTTATATCTTTTTTATGTTCGGGTGAGTTTCTAAGATCATCCCTTCGATCTTTAAAGGTTTTAAATGATTGGCGAGGTCTACAGCTTCCTTCAACTTCGATTCATATTCAGAGTATATCGTGTATTTCTTCTCATCCTTTTCGACTTTATCGCCTTTTTTCTTGTTCAAAAGCATTCCGGCTTTTTTGCTGTTTGGCCCTCCTGCTGCTCTCACTATCTTGATTATCTCCTCATTATTTACACTGTCTACATACCCCTCTTCGTCCGAATATATCTTTTTTGAATATTCTCCGATTTCGATATCTTCTGAACTAACCTCAGGATCGCCGTGTTGTCTGTCTATTATCTGTTTCATCTTATCTAGAGCTTTACCACTTTCTAGTAATTTTTTTGCTTCTTCTTTTCCATCTCTAATCCCGCCTTGCTCAAGTACCATCCCTGCTAGAGTGGTAGATTTTTCTATCAGACTAGAGGGGACCTCTTTTCCTTCGAGAGCCATCAATGCTTCCTTTGCCTCGATCGAAGGACCGACAGCCTTTCCTATAGGCTGTCCACCATAACTTAGAGCACATGAGGTTTCGATCCCAATCTCCTCACCCAGAGAGACAAAGTCTCGGGCGTATTTTCGACCGAGTTCCATTTCCTCGACTTTAGTATTTGGTCCAACAGGTATATCCATCACAAGATATTCAGCCCCAGCAGATTTCTTTTTCGAGAGCACAGAGGCTAAAACCTGTGGATAAGGATCTATTCTCAACGGGTATTCTGCTCTTATTATCATGTCGTCACTAGGAGCTAGATTGACAGCTCCTCCCCATGTGATCGTTCCTCCGATGTCCTCCGCGATCTCTTTGATCTCACCGATGCTGAGATCTACATCGGCTAGAGTTTCAAATATATCTGCAGTTCCTCCAGCACTAGAGATTGCCCTAGAACTTGTCTTAGGGATCATCAACCCTGCGGAAGCCACTATCGGTACTATAAGGAGAGTGATCTTGTTTCCCGGCACACCACCAATGCTGTGGTGATCAAAGACAGGATGTCTGTCATATTCGATTGTTTCTCCTGTCTCTATCATGGAATTGATAAGATATTTAATCTCTCGGTTATTCATACCCTGGGAATAGATACCCGAAACATAGGCAGAAAGTTCAATGTCGGAAAGACGTTGATTGACTATGTCTTGTATGATCTCTCTGATTCCGTGTTCTGAAAGCTCTTTTCCTTCTAATTTTTCTTTTATATGCTCAACCGATTCCGGTTTTCCAGTCGGCTTTACCACGATAGGAGATTCCTCATCCACATCTAGACGTTTCATCACCTTTTCAACAAGACCAATGTGTCCCTCTTCGACTAGACTTTTAGAGGTTTCGACTACCACAATACAAGTATTATCGGTATGATTTACGCTGACTCTATCCTGACTCCGAAGTCCAATGTTCTCAGCGTCACTACTGTTCAAGATCACCATTTGATCCCTTGATTCGAGGTCTATTTTTTTAGCCTTCAATTTCATAAGAGATCACATCCATTTTTCCAACGCCTTTTTTAATTCATCATGCTCTTCAGCATATTTCCTTAAATCTACTCCTTCAAAAACGGCATCTACTGCTTGTCGCAATGCCTTAGCTCCAGATCTGACTCCGTCTGGATGTCCAGATACTCCACCACCTGCTTGAATCTGAACGTTCATGCCGCTCATCTCAATCAATTCAGGCACCAGACCAGGATGAAGACCTCCACTTGATACAGGCATCATTTTAGGGAGTCCATACATATCATTCAATAATGTTTTCTTAGATCTGAGTTCTTCCTCAACATCAGCATGCATCTTTCCTGCTCCGTAGGTCCCTATATGAAGAGCATCACCACCAGCCATCCTTACAATCTTTGCTATCACGGGCATAGAAATACCGTGGTCAGGCTTCTTTGTTATAGCTCCGTGCATCGCTCTATGCACGTGTATCGGCACATCTATAGAGGGATCTTCAGCTAGTGCTTGAAGTCCAGAAAACCCTACTGTTAAAACGTCTATCATCAGTTGTCTAGCTCCGTTTTCTAGTGCGAGATCAGCAGCTTCTAAAATTTCGTGGGACGTTGTACTTATATTGTGAGCATGGATCATCTTGTGCCCTTCCTCTTCCAGGAGGTCAAGTCTTTCACTGACTTCGCTCACCCTGTCCTCTAATGGACAAAAATCTTGATCAACCAGTGTTTCGTCATCTTTAGAATTCGTCAACCCTCCTTTTCCAGCCTCAAATATATAATCCCCAAATCTTTTCGGCGGAAGACCTATCTTCGGTTTCACTATAGTCCCTACAAGGGGCCTTTCAGGTCTATCTAAAATTTCACGTAATCCTGTTATACCGAACTGGGGACCAGGATAATCTTTTACGATTTTTGAAGGCAGTTCTAGATGATCCAGTCTAACGCCTTCGAGTGATTCCAATCCAAAAAGGTTGCCGGCGATTATACTCAATATCTGAGGGATGCCTCCTATATCACCAGAAAAATCTATTACAGGATACCCAATTCTGACCCTGTTTCCTTCAGCCTCAGTGACCTTTGCCCCATATTTTTTGAAGATATCTTCCGAGAGTGTGGTAGGATGTGTCCAGGTCCCAGTAGATTCTTCCTCAGCTATCCTCTTTCCAGCGGTCTTTATATCTAAATCACTTTTCACTTTATATTCACAGATGATGTATTCTTCTCCATCTAGTTCTTCACCTAAAGCAAGGTAATCTAAACTCATTTTTCCATCTCCTCTATAATTCTATATGCACCCTCAGGTGATATAACACCTTCTTCAGTTATTATAGAATCTACGTACTTGGAAGGTGTAGCATCAAAAACGGGATTACTTATAGCGACATCGGGAAAATCAGTCGGATCTACTATCTCTGAAGGATCACGCTCTTCTATTTCAACAAGGTCTCCGATAGCGGTCTTACTTGAAAACTTGTAGGTCTCAGCACAAACCGTAAGTGGGACTCTACTTTCATGGGCACATAAAGCGACCTGAGAGGTCCCGATTTTGTTTATCACGGCTCCATTAGAGGCTACAGTATCAGCTCCAACGTACACTTTGTCAACATCTCTCATCTTGTATCTCACTGCAGAATCAACAATAAGGGTGACAGGAATATCGTAGTCAGAGAGTTCCTGAATGGTGATATATCCTTGTTTTTTCGGTCTAGATTCTGTGGCGATCACTTCGATATCTTTTCCTTGATCCCACGAATATTTTATCGCTCCGATGGCCATGGAACTATTACAGTGAGTGAGAATCACATCTCCATCAGCTATCCTTTTACCCCCATATTCAGAGATTTTTTCTTTTGCATTAAGTGATTTTTTGATAAAATTCGAAGCTCTATCTGATATTATCTTTTTAAAATCATCTAAACTTTCATACTTTTCCGTCAACACTTTATCAATCGCATTTTCAAGTGAAACCGCTGTAGGCCTAGTCGAGCGCAGTTTTTCAGCCCCTTTCTTCAGTTTAGACTCGAGTTCATCAACGCTCTCTCCTTCATAATTCTCAACGACCTTTTTTAGAGCTAAGGCCCCGGCTCTAGCAATTTTAGCGGCTCCTCTTATCTCCATCTCTTGTATCTTTTGGGCTATATCATCGAGAGTTTCACCCTCTAATCCATCTAGTTCCATTTTATACTACCTTAAATACTCATGGTGCCATAAAATATTTTGGTAAATCGCCCTTCATAACCATTCCAACAACAATCTAAGGTCTTTCTCCTCGATAATTATATCTGCGGCTTTTTTTATTTCTTTATCATCTGGATTGAAAGCTATCCCCATCTCTGCTTTTTTTAACATAGGAGCGTCGATATGACTATTACCTATAGCCACTGTTTCTTTTTCTTCAAATTCAACTCTAGATAACAATCTATCAAAAGCTTTACCTTTATTCTTAATTTCAACTTCTAGATCCCCTTCGCCTGTTAACACACCTTCAGTTTCCTTTATATCGTTTGCCATAATCCAATCGAAATAATTTTTGTCAATATCTTCCGCTAGCAGTTTAAGGCCACCGCTTATTATGGAGGTTTTGTACCTTTCGCTTAGTATAGGAATACATTCTTCAAAGCCGTTCATCAAAGGGACTTCTTGTAGTATATCCCTGATATCTTCTCTACCGATCCCTCCATCGATGCTTTTCCAAAGTTTAATATCTCTTCTAATGAATTCTAGATCGTCTATCTCACCTTCCATGTAAGCTTCTAAAGAATCTTCATTATTCACACCAAAATGTTCATGGATCCAAGCCCATGAACTTGGGATATCTACCAAGACTCCGTCCATATCGAAAACTATGAGTTCTATTTTAGATGTCATGTATTTTCAAATATCTTTTCCATCTCTTCTTTGTAATTTTTCAACGCCTCGAAGCCATCCTCTAATTGATTTTCTTTTCTAGCTCGATTAGCTTCTTTGAGAAAGTCGATCGGCTTAGTTACGTCTACATCCTCATCTTCTACATTACTTAATTTTTTCTTAGCATTTTTTATTTCGCCTTTAAGAAAATCTAATAGTTTTTGTTTAACTATACCTTCACAATTTTCGATGTGTTCTTCGGCACTAGAGAAATCTCCGTCTTCGATTTTTTCCTCCGTATCTTCTAAAAGACCTTTCACCTTTTCCATCTCAAAATCTAAATTTTCACTGTAATGGATTATATTTTCTATCTTTGAGATTTTTTCATTCAGATCTTCACTAATTTCTTTTTCCTCCTCGAGCTCTTCCTTTGTTTTTTCGATGAGCTCTAAAATTTTTTCATACTTGTCTTCTTCCTTTGCCTCTTCGATCTTCTCGTTAGGGAATATTTTCCCAAATAAGCTTTCGTCACTTTTTTCTTTTATAGAATCGATCATTTCATCTATTTCATCTTCCATTTTTTCTCTATAGTTCTCCTCGATCTCTTCTAGTTTATTATATCCTTTCTCGTATTCCTCTTCCTCAGCGTGATTTTTTACCTGATCTAACTTATTCTCACCTTCATCTGTCTCCATATCGAACTTCTCTGCTTGTTCCAAAAGGGATTCAATTTGAGGTAGCTTCTCCTGTATTTTTTCATCTAGTTCTTGGGATTCTAGTTCCTCTTTATCTTCCTCCTCTTCTTTTTCCAACCTACTTTGCATATTTTCTATGCATTTTTCGATGATATCAAATGCGGTTTCTTTTTCACCAGTTTCTATTTTTCTCTTGCTATCTTCTATACTCGATAAATATTCTGAATCTTCAATATCTCTCTGTCGAATCTTTTCTAAATATTCGTTTGCATCCTCGATCTTTTCTGAGATTTCTAAAATATTCGAACCGTGTCTCAATGCTTCCATAGCTTGGTGAAGACCTTCTCCAACATCTCCTTCGTTTTTAGCTGATATCGCATGATCGATTTTTTCTTCAGCCCTTTCTGTACTCACATCGGCTTTGATATTGGATATCAGATCTCTCGTCTCTTCGATTTTTTCGTCGATCTGCTCCTTTAGCCATCCTTTCTCTTCTAAACCGTCCAATTCACTAACGATCTCTTTCTTTATCTCTTCAGCTCTTTTAGAGGCTACTTCATATTCGCCGATTTTGCATCCCTCATATATCTTCTCTACTTTTTTTTCCAATTTTGAGACATCGATTTTTTCAGATAGAACACTTAAAAAATTTTCACATCTAGATTTTACTTTCACGATATTTTCTATATGTTCTATCTTTCCATCTATTTTCTTTAATACTTTTTCCCCTTTTTTTTCGTCACCCTTATTTTGGGCATCTTTCAATTCACCCAGATCTTCTTTTAAATATTTCATATCGAGACCCGAGTCTTCAAATTGGCTTATTCTCTTTTCGTATTCATCTATTTCTTCTTGAAAATCTACTGCCATGATCTCTTCTTCTTCCTCAGTCTTCTCTTCTCCTCCTTCCTCTTCAAATATTGCTCCACAGTTTGGACATTGAGAATCATTTTCTCCAACTTCGCTGTCACAAATGGGACAAGCAAAAGTCACGACTTCTTCTACCTCATCTTCACTAACTATCGGGGAGAAATCCATTTCTCTGATTTTTTCCGCTAGTTCTTCATCGTCTTCTTTTTCAAGTACTAAACTTTTGACTTTCTCTATCGCTTCTTTTGAGATGCCATCTTCTAGGTCTACCTCAGTATCGAATAATTTCAAGACAACTCCACAATTGGTACATTCCTCAACCCCTTCAGAAAGATCAGAATCGCAAACTGGACAAGTTTCGTATGAATTGTTTCCCAACTAGGAGCACCTCTCTACTATTTTGCTTTAGAGCCAAAGAGGATTATAAATGCTTTACGTCGAGATAATAAATATCACCGGTTATATAACTGTATTTGAATGAGTGAATATCAACCCCCCTACAACCCGGGGGATTATAAACTCATCAAGATTTGTATCAGAGGATATAGGAGGAATGAAGTGAAGACACCATTGAGAGCCATTCCTAGCCCGCTTACTGCCCCACTCAACTCATTTTCTTGGATAATCTTTGCAGTTCCTAGTCCGTGAGAGGTGACACCCATGGCTAAACCTCTAGCCACTTTGTCTTCTACACCGAACAGATTTAGGAAAGGAACACCGATCGAGTTTCCTATTATCCCGGTTATTATCACCAATATTGCGGTCAAAGAAGTTATCCCACCTATCTGTTCGCTGATACCGATAGCTATCGGGGTAGTGACACTTTTTGGTGATATGCTCAAAAGGAGGGCCTCGCTCCCACCAAGTAAATAAGCTGTAAAAAAAGCGCTCAATATGGCTATCAGACCTCCTAATATTACCCCACTTGAAATCTGTGTAGAATAATCTATGACAACTTTTCTTTTTTTGTAAAGCGGTACAGCTAAACTTACTACTGCAGGACCGAGCAGAAAGCTCAATATCCTCCCACTTTCCATGTACACTTGGTATTCGATATTCGCGAAATAGAGTAAAATGATTATCGATGTAATAGAAAGCATCACAGGGTTAAGATAAAATTTCCTCTTGGTTTGATATAATTTATTGAAAATGAAATAAACCGATATTGTTAAAAAAATACCCAAAACGTTCATCTCAACACCTCGACTATTTTGCCTGTAACTCCTAATGTGATCACGAAGCTTAATCCAAGTGCTCCGATGATTGGAAGAAATTCATCTCTCAATAATCCGAAGTAAAGCATAACTCCCACGCCAGGAGGAATGAACATTATACTCATATTATCGATGAAGAATTCTGCTTCTTTTTCCACATCTTTTAAATTTATCAAACCTCCACCTAAAGCTAATACCAAGAAGATCATTCCTAAAACGTTACCAGGGATAGGAAGATTAGCAATTTCTGCTGTAACTTCTCCCATAAAATAGAAACCGAATATGATAGCTAATCCCCTATACATGATATCGACTCACCTTTTAGCTAGAAGTATGGACCCAAAAAATTAATTTTTTCCATACTCACCTCAAATCTTTTTTTAAAAAATATCTTTTATACGTCCTTCTTTCTAAAACTCCGAAGATTTTCCTAGCTCTCATGGAAACAAAGCATTTAATAATATCTACATTATCACCGAAAATATGGGAATATTAGTAGATGAAGATACGGAAGTGATCGTTCAGGGTATCACTGGTCAACAGGGCATCTTTCACACCGAGTATATGAGTGATTATGGAACGAATGTCGTTGGCGGTGTTACGCCAGGAAAGGGCGGTAAAGAGGTAAAGGGAGTCCCAGTGTTCAACACAGTTGAAAGCACTAAGGAAGAAGTCGGAGGAAATGCTTCTATCATATTTGTACCAGCACCATTCGCAAAAGACGCAGCTTTCGAAGCGATCGAAGCAGGCATGGATCCAGTTGTCATAATAACAGAAAACATACCTGTTCAGGATTCGGCTAAGATAATGCGTTTGGCAGAGATGAACGACACAACGATTATAGGTCCTAACACTCCGGGAATAATCTCACCTGGAAAGAGCAAAGTGGGTATAATGCCCAACCATATCTTTGAAGAAGGTAAAATCGGATTAGTGTCGAGAAGCGGTACCTTAACCTACGAGATAGTTAACACCATCACTGAGAAAGGATACGGACAATCTACTGCATTCGGTCTCGGTGGAGATCCTATAGTTGGCTTAGATTTCATAGATGCGTTGGAATTTTATGAAGAAGATCCTGAGACTGATGCCGTGATAATGATCGGGGAGATCGGCGGTAGTGCTGAGGAAAACGCCGCTAAATTCATAAAAGAAGGATACCAAAAACCGGTGGTAGCTTATATCGCAGGAAGGACCGCACCCGAAGGCAAACGGATGGGCCATGCAGGTGCGATAGTATCAGAAGGTGGTACAGGAACGGCTGAATCTAAAATCAAAGCACTAGAAGATGCAGGCGTTTCAGTCGCGAGGATGCCGACCGAGATAGGAAAAATACTGGATAAACAACTGCAGTAGCTTCAAAAAAATATCAGAGCCGACTTATCAATTTCGGCAACTTCTCTCCTACTTTTCCTTTTAAGAAATGGTCTGAGACTTTCTCAGTCAGTGGAGTTTTTTCTAGGTTTATCTCGACTATTTTTGCTCCTGATCTTTTAGCCATTTTTGGTATAGATGCCGCGGGTTGTACCACCGCAGAAGTTCCCAGTGAAAACATCATGTCGCAATTTTCAGCTTCATTCCAAGCTTGCTGTAACGTACTCTGAGGAAGAGCTTCTCCGAAAAGAACCACGTCTGGCTTCAGTATTTTAGTACAGTCACACTTCGGTATCCCTCCCGCTTTGATTCTATCCCAGAATTTTTCAGTCTTAAAAATATTTTTACAGGAT
>CAYXPD010000003.1:0-15094 GCA_964466995.1 uncultured Thermoplasmata archaeon
GATATTTTAGTTTCTAGATTTTTGATTGAATATGTTAATGATGAAGTAATTTAGAACTTAATAATAAATTAACAATTATGACGTTGATCTAATTGTTTAATTCAATTTTTTTTAACCTTCTTCCCAAGACTAGAGAATGTAACAGAACATCAAGTATGTTTTTCAATTTATTCTTTTTAGAAAGTCATCTAAACTATGAATATTAGAATCATAAAGTAAAATAAAGTAGAATAGATCAATTTTAGCTCTTCAATTGTGTGGAGTTTTTGATAAAATATTGGGTCTAGCGGATTGCATGTTCACTATATACTCTCCTCTATTGAGAAAACTTTTATATCCCTACACTCATTACCTAATGTAATTAAGGAGTCTTAAAAATATAAAAAGTGATATTCATGGCTTCAAAGGATGAATCTAAAGAGGAAGCTGGGGACTGGTTCGATGAGCTGGACGAGGAGTTGGATAAAAAAACCTCAGAAGTATTTAGAGATTTAGGTGAAAAGGATGCTAGAATGGCAGAACTCAATAAACAATTCATAAAAGATTTCTGGCGGATATGGATCAAATTTGAAAATAAACTGAACGTGCATTTCAGCATGCGTCCAGACTACAGTTCTTTCGCACATTTTGATGAATTTCCAGAAGAATGGGAATTTAGGGAAGACTTTAATTTTTCTAACGTTAACAAGATAGAACTCATGGATAAAACCCAGGAAAACGATAGAACAGGAGATAGTTTGGTCCTTGAATATTACAGGGAAGATGACGCTTTGAAGGTGGGGCTTTTCTTCGAATTCAGCGAGGGCGAAAGGTATTATAAGTACAGTGGTTGGAAACGAATCTATGTTCGATACGCCCTTTTCAATGAAGAATTCCCGATAGAAGACGAAGAGATGGATGCCTTCCACGATGTTTTGAAAGAAGTGGTTAAAAATTGGTACACTTCTCATCTTGAGAGAGATAGAGACGTAATAATAGATCACATAAAATCCAACTACGACAAGGTCGAAGAATACCCAGAGTAAAGATAAAGCAAAACAAAACCTCTTATTTTTTATTTGATTTCGATTCTATAATTTGCATATTTTGCTTTCACTTTCACTGACCCCTCCCCCGATAATTATTAAATAGAAGGACTCCTTCGCTATGACCGGTCCAACAAAAGAAGACGGACCAAAACGTGATAAAATGCAAGAAGAAAAAAACCTTGCGCCCCATATAGAAGATATAAACCGGGCGTTAAACGAAAAGTTGAGCGAAGAGCAAATCGAAGAGGAACTCCGGACCTATACGGAAAGATACGGAGTACCCTTAGGAAGTGCAAAAAGATCCATCGTTAAGAAGTACGATGGCGATCCTCAGGAACTCTATATCAGTACAGAGAAGAAGATCGAAGATATAGAGGGTGATGAACAAGGTCTGAATATAAAGTGTAGAGTGGTTTCCATAGATGACAAGGAGATCGAAGTAGATGATGAGCCTAAACGTATTTGGTACGGTATACTAGGTGATGACACAGGTACGATTCCCTATACGTTGTGGGAAGCCAAATCTATGGAATTAGAAAAAGAAGACACTATCAAAATAGAAAACGCCTATGTGAACATGTGGAATGAAAAACCCCAAGTGAATATAGGCTCCAAAGCATCGATCAAAAAGATAGATGAAGAGGAAGTTCCAGAATTCGAGAGACAGCCGCAAAAACTTGATCTTAAAGATCTTAGAGAGGATATGCGTGATTTAGAGATTACTGCTAGAGTGATGTCTATAGAAGAAAAAACGGTGAACACTCAAGACGGGGAAGAAAAACAACTTCATTCAGGCGTGATAGCCGACGAAACGGGTAAGGCGCAGTTCAGTGCTTGGCATGATTTTTGTATAAGTGAAGATGATGTTATCAGAGTCAAAGGAGGTTACGTGAGAAGCTGGCGAGGCGTACCTCAGTACAGCTTTGACGAGAATGCTGAAGTTCGATTTTTAGATGACGATGAGCTACCAGATGCTGAAGAACTCCAAGACACATCTGTTTACACCATCTCTGATCTCGCTAAGAGAGGCGGTGCAGTCGACGCGATAGTGGAAGCAGTGATGATCGATATAAAAAGCGGAAGCGGTCTGATATTCAGGTGTCCAGAATGTAATAGAGTGATACAGAAAGGAGCATGCAGAGTTCACGGTAAGGTAGAAGGAAAAGCAGATCTTAGAGTCAAGGGAATTTTGGATGATGGCACAGGTGCATTGACAGTTGTGATAAACAGAGAATTAACAGAAGACATACTGGATTATGATATAGATAAAGCGATGGACATAGCGAAAGATGAGATGAATCAAGATGTCATAAGAGACGAAATCGAAGAAAAATTGATAGCCCAGCCATTGAGAGTTAGAGGGAACGTGACTAGTGATGATTATGGTCTAATGCTTATAGCTGATCAAGTAGATCAGCAAAGTATCGATGTAGAGAAAGAAGCTAGAGAGATGTTAGATGAGGTGAGAGTATGAGCGGAAACTCACACTTTCCCTCATTATATTTTTCGATAATACCTTTATCAAAAATAAAGGAGGTTTCAAGATGAGCAGGATTAGCATCCTTTTATCCTCGTTATCACTGCGGATGAGCAGGATTAACATCCTTCCATCATTAAAACTAAAGGAGGTTTCAAGATGAGTATGATCAATAGAGAAGTTGCTTGGAGAGTATTTGCGAGCGAGTTCAACGAGTCCACTCTAGAGATAGAAGGAGATGAGGAGAGAGCACCTAGCTATTTGGTGACCCCTCTAGGGGCAAAAATCAACCGATTATATGCAGTCGGTGTTCTTACTGAGAAAGAAAATATCGGTGATCCAGAAGAACCGATGTGGCGAGCAAGGGTTACCGACCAAACAGGAACGTTCTTTGTTTCCGCTGGCCAATATCAGCCTGAAGTGACTACGACACTTACCAATATGGAACCTCCGATCTTTGTTGCTGTGGTAGGAAAAGCTAACACTTACGAACCGGACGATGAAACCTTTTTGACATCTATCAGAGCGGAGATCATCAAAGAAGTTTCTGAGGAACAGCGTGATAATTGGATAATAGAAGCTTCTCGATCCTTAAAAAAGAGACTAGAGGTAGCTATCGAGGCATCTAAGATGGAAGAGGTTTCTGTTGAAGAATTGGTCGAACTTGGATTCGATGAAAAATTAGCCGAAGGTTTCAAACTGGCCTCTGAGCATTATGACTCCATCGATTTCAATAGATATGAAAGGATGCTAGAGGATTCACTTCGTTATGTACTGCCTGAGTATGAAAGCAAATCGTTAGAAGAGATCGAAGAAGAGAGTGAACAGGAAAGAGACGAAGAGTTGGAAGACTACATCCTAGATGTGGTAGCTGATATCGAAGATGAAGAAAATCTGGAAAATGGTGTGGATTACGAGAGAGTCAAAGATAAAGTGATGGAGGAGAAAGAAATTAGCCAGGAGGATTTCGAGGAGTCGGTAACCAGCTTGAGAAACGATGGCAAACTATACGAACCTGTTCTCGGGAACTTGAAGAGGATCGACTGATCAATCCTCTTCCTCTTTTTGTTCATTTATGGCTTCATCCATCTCTAAATCCCCTTCCACGACTTTTTTTGCTAATTTTTTAGAGATAGTTATGTCACCACTTTTGATCCGACTTCTACGCTGCATCTCTCTCATCTCGCCTTCAGTAGCTTCTACATCATAAGTTCCTTTTGCTAGGTCACCAGAACTCAATGCGATCTTTTTAGCCGCTTCTATATCTGGGGCTTCAGTCAACTTAGTCGTGTCCTCTTCGTTTACGATCTCGATCCTGACCGCGAGTCCTTTAAGGGAAGTTATAGTCCGATTTCTATTGGTTTTATCACCATGGCCTATCCGGACGGTCATCCTTCTAAAACTGTAATCTTCGATAAATCCCTCTACTTTCTCCCTCACATCTTCAGGAGAATCAGCGTGCATCGTTTCTAAAATTTTCCCATCCCCGATAAGTGCGATACCGGGCTGCGTTCCTGGATCTATACCAACAAGCATCTTCTGATAAGTTTGTTTACCTTTCAAAATAGAAAGAGCCTTTCTAACCCCCTTTCTGATATCTTCTTCTATACCGATCACGTTTTCAAACTCTATACCCTCAGCTTCCTTTGAGGTGGTTATCACCAAGTCAACATTTGGAGGGATCGGATCAGTTGGAGAGAGACTTACGAAAGCGATGTCTCTTTGTTTCAATTCCTTGACAATCTCATAGTAAAATTCGAAATTATCCGTGGCTACAGCTAATATCTTCACATGATTAGATAGGTACTTCATAGATATATTATTTTTGAAAAAGCTACTACTTTAAGTTAAAAAATGATCGACTTTTCCTAAAATTTGTGATCCAAATAGATTTCTAATGTTTTCCCATTGGATAATATTTTTATACGATTAGGGATTTTTGGAACTATGGATACTTTGAATATTATAGTCCCTATAAAGGAAGTGCCTGACATTGAAAAAGTGAACTTCGATAGAGAAGAAGGCCGTATCGATAGAAGTTCAGCTACTACAGAACCCAATCCTTTTGATTTGAACGCATTAGAGGAGGCAGTAAAGTTGAAAGAAGAGGTAGGCGGAAATATAACTGTGATAAGTATGGGGCCTCCTCAAGCTGAAGAGACTTTAAAAGATGCTATAGCTAGAGGAGCAGATGACGCAATACTTTTGACTGATAAAGGATTTGCTGGATCGGATACTTGGTCCACCTCATATACAATAGCGATTGCGATACAAAAGATAGGGGACTATGACTTCATCGCCTGTGGAGAAAAAACGGTTGATGGTGACACTGGTCAAGTCGGTCCAGAGATAGCAGAGATTCTAGACATACCTCATGTCGCATATGTTAATGAAACATTAGAGAGAGGTGAAGAAAGTATAGTAGTAGAATCAGAAGTATGGGGAAGAACTTACAAGAAAGAGTTAAAGTTCCCAGGGTTGATTACGGTAACGAAGGATGTCAATGAACCTAGATTACCTTCTGTAAATGATAAATTAGAAGCTAAAAAGGCTGAAGTAGAGAAATGGGGCGTCGATGATTTGTTAGACATCGGAGATGAGACACAATTTGGTATTAAGGGTTCTCCTACAGGAGTTGTAAATATAGAGGTTCCTGAAGAAAAAGGTAGAGAAAGTAAGATATTTGAAGGGCCTAATGCAGTTAAAAAGTTGATCGAAGAAATTAAGTCAGATATTGGAGGGATTTAAGATGGCTTACGATGAAGATGAGGCAGAAGGTGTTTGGATCTATTGTGAACAGGAAAAAGGAGATATCCATCCTGTTTCATATGAATTATTGAATAAGGGTAGGGAATTAGCTGATGATCTCGATACAGACCTCACTGCCTTGTTTTTGACCCCTGATGGTGAGAATACACAGAAATTTATATCTAGAGGGGCTGATCGAGTTTATCTTTTAGAAGACGACCGTTTCAATTATCCCGATGAATACCCGTTCAAAGAAAATATTGTAAGATTAGTTGAAGAAAACAAACCGGAAATATTTCTTATAGGTGCGACACACTTTGGCAGGTCTTTGGCCCCAAGAATCGCGGCAGCTCTTGAAACAGGATTAACAGCGGATTGTACAGGTTTAAAGATAGATGAGGGTGAATTTGTCCAGATAAGGCCCGCCTTTACTGGAAATATACTGGCCCATATCTCTACTGATAGATGCCCTAAGATGTCTACTGTGAGATACAAAGAATTCGAAGAATCCGAAAAGGACACCAATAGAGATGGGGATATCATAGAAAAAGAGCCTATAGATCATTCGGGAGGAGAAGTCACGATCCTCGATGAAATGAAAGAAGAAGAGGTCAATATACAAGAAGCTGAGATAGTGGTCTCGGCTGGAAGAGGACTGAAGGATTCACAGGATTTCGAGTTGATTGAAGAACTTTGTTCTGCTGTAGATGGAAAAGTGGGCTCTAGCCGTCCTTTAGTTGACGAGGGATGGATCTCAAGAAATCACCAAGTCGGCTACAGTGGAAAAAGGGTAAAACCGAATCTATATATCGCATGTGGGATATCGGGTGCGCCACAACATTTGGCAGGGATGAAAGATTCGGAAATTGTCGTTGCAATAAATACCGATCCTTCCGCTCCAATATTCGATCACGCAGATTATGGTATTGTTGGAGATCTTTATGAAGTGGTCCCTGATCTAGTGAAACAGCTAAAAGAGGAATAGCTAAGCTTAGAGATACATCAAACCATTTCTTTCCTTATCACTAATCTCTTTTCCGGAAGTCGGAAATTTAAAGGAAAACTAAAGGAAGATCCTGGAGTTATCCCAGGATAGCTTTTTAATCACCAAGAAGCTCTAGATTTTTCATATCTTTATGTATTTATCTTCAATTTCTTTATCTTCAGGGACTATTTTACCAGGGTTCAATATATTGTTAGGATCGAACAAGCTCTTAATTCCTTCCATCAATCTCAGTTCTTCCTTATCTTTAAATTTTCGAAGTTCAGGTTTCTTGATAAGACCTATTCCATGCTCACCAGTTATATCTCCACCAAGATCGATCGCCTCTTGTATCCATTTGTCTCTTACTTTTTTTACTTCATCCCAATCGACTCCTTCTTCAGGTAAGTTTCCTTCGATATGTACGTTCCCGTCTCCCGCGTGTCCAAAAGCGTAGAATGTTCCTTCCAAGTCTGATTCATTAAATATCTTTCTAGCCTTATCTATTAGTTCTGGTATTTTTGACGGAGGCACAACTAGATCACCAGAACGGTGTCCCGTAACATTACCTTCCTGTATAACTTCCGCTATCCCTTCCCTTATTTTCATTATCTTGTCCATCTCTTGGCTTTTGGTCGCTAAGAAGGCATCAAGGGCACCTCTCTCCTGACAGATTTCCATAATATTTTGTGCTTGCTCTAATATTTCGTCTTCAGTTTCACCTGAGACAAGGATCATCAACGTAGCTTCACCGATCTCACTGGGCCACTTTTCATTTACTTTTTCCTGTCCTCTCTTGATTGTTTCTTCCTCTAGATATTCAATTCCAACAGGAATCGTGCCCTTTCTCATCATCTCAGAGACTGTGTTTATCGCATTTTCTCCGGAGTCGAAGGGGACCAATATGAATTTTGATTCTTCGGAAGAAGGATATAACCTCAATATTGCTTTGGTGATAATGCCTAGAGTCCCTTCGCTCCCTATCAAAAGATGCATTAAGTTATATCCAGTATTGTTCTTTAGTAGTTTACCACCGAGCTTAAGTATTTCTCCATTCGGAAGTACTACTTCTAATCCTTTAACATAATCTCTCATAACACCATGTTTTAGAGTTGCCTCACCACCTGCATTTGCCGCTATCGTACCTCCTACCTGGGAATCTTCAGTTGTAGGATGTATAGGTAAAGTCAATCCTTTTTTCTCGACAGCATCGTAAAGTTCGTTCATGGGAACTCCAGCATCAACTTCGACCATCAAATTATCTTCATCAACTTCGATATTTTCGTTTAATCTTTCCAATGAGAGACCTATTCCACCATAAACAGGGATCATTCCTCCTGTTAGTCCTGTTTTTCCACCGATTGGAGTCACAGGAATTTTGTTTTCATCAGCGAATTTCATTATACGGGATATCGTTTCTGTAGAATTTGGTTTAACTATGACTTCAGGATATTCACCTCTCACTTCTGCGGGAGATAACTCATCATGAGTATAACTTTCCATACTATCTCTATCAGATATTACGTAATCTTCACCACAAATATCCTTTAAATCTTCAATGATTTCGTCGCTGACCTTTTTATAGTCTGATTTTTTCATGTTAAACCACCTTATATATCCTTACAATAGATTAATTTCACCTTGGCTTACCTCGTAATAAGATATATATTTTTTGGAAACCTACAAATGAAGTCTTATAATATATGATTATTCGTTCGAGGATCCTCTTTAAAGATGAAGAGGAATTATTGCTCTTCTATCAACGCCCTTTCAGCTTCGGGACCACCATGCCTCCTTCTATGAGGAATGTAACTTTACCGCCTGTCTCGGTTAAAGCTTCATCGATGGCTGTTTGAATGTCCTCTTTCGATTCTATAAAGGCTTTTTCTGCCACATCTTTATCAAGCTCAGACACACACCACATCGATGAGCTTTCACACACTTCCACCATCTTTGCGGCTTTATGATAGCCGAGTTTATATTCTTCCTCTATTTTCTCCATAACACTTTCAGGAGTATCCATCGAGGCCATCAGATCATAGAAATTCCTCGGTCCTATGCCATCAGGACATGCTGAGACAAGTATGATAATTCCTCCTTCTTTCAGCGCTAGTTTCCCATTCTCAAGGGCCTTATGACTCTGATATAAGTTGACATCTATAGGATGTGCTGCCGTTACCACAACTTCTGATCTTTCATCTATAGAAACTCCAAATACTTTTTTGGAGACTTCTACTTCTTTCATGAATGATTTTTCCATGTCACCAGCAGTCGCACTGTGAACATCTCCATCTTTGTCTAAAGTCATATTGATTGCGAAGACGTCTCTATCGAATTTATTGAAAGATTCCATCATGTCTTCGTGGATTGGATTTCCTTCAAGTTTAAGGGTTCTAGCGTCCTCTTTGAGCGCGAATTCATGATTTGCAGTGATAGTTTCGTAAGAAGCAACACCTGGGAGGAATGACTTTCTACCACCAGTGAACCCAGCGAAATAATGCGGCTCTACGGTATTTATAGCTACTACATTTTCCGCTTCAGCAACTTTTTTGTTGAACTTAACGGGCGTGCCTCTTTTTGTTTCACCATAATCTACCATCTCGTCGTTTTTCGCATCGTTATAATAAATATTCTCTTTTTCAGATTCATATATATCGCCGAATAACTGGCCGTACTCCTCTTCTGTCGGTTCCCGGTGTGAGCCAAGTGCTACAATAAATTCGACGTCATATTTCTGAATTTCCTCTTTTACCAAGTCTAGTACTCGAGATGTAGGAGTCGGTCTAGTTGCATCGTTAACTATGAAAATAGTCCCATCAGTGATGAAATCAGAAAAACTGGATTCCTTCACGGGGTTTTCTAATGCTTCGAGTATCACTTCATCCTCGTCTCTTTTCTCCATCTCGTTGGGATAGAGGACCTCATTTACTTTATCATCATCTACTTCTACTTCGACCTCTTCGCCGGCATAGGGGATGTCTATTTTCATGATTTATTAGTGGTACTTACTTGCTTTATATTTTCCGGTTTTAGTTCGGGTCTACAGAAGGAGCTTTTTTGATATCTCCTGATTTCATCAGATTCTCAACCTTTCTTTTACTCGATTTGATATTTTCTTCTGCTTTCTCTCTGATTTCTTCTCTCGAAAGCTCTTGTTTCGCGAGACCTTGGTCGATAGCTTTTAGTCCGACTCTTACTGCCACTCTGGCGTATACTTCAGTATTTTCCATTGTCGGTACTAGATTTTCTTCATCAAGGCCGTTCTCTTCTGCAACTTCTGCTATAGCATGAGCTGCTTCGATATGCATCTCATCGCTTATTGTCGAGGCTCTAACATCAAGTGCCCCTCTAAATATTCCTGGAAAACCTAATGAATTGTTTACCTGGTTCGGAAAATCTGATCGACCCGTACCTACTATCCTGACACCTGCATCCTTTGCTTCCCAGGGATATATTTCAGGGATAGGGTTAGCTTCTGCAAATAAAATACCGTCTTCTTTCATTCCCTTTAACCACTCTTTTTTAATAGTATCGGGACCAGGCGCTGATGCAGCAACAACAACATCTTTCCCTTCTATCAGTTCGGGAATACTCCCCTCTTTTATCTCTTTATTTGTTTTTTGCGCCAATTTCCACTTTTCAGGAGTCTCTTTTTCGTTCAGATCTTCTCTTTTTGGATGAAGAAGACCAGTAGAATCACATAAGTACAAGTTATCTTCTGGCACTCCAGCTTTTAATAGAGTTTTTGCGAGACATAAGTTAGCAGCTCCAGCACCTACAAGACCGATCTTAACATCCTCTAATTTCTTCCCTACGACTTTTAACCCGTTGATTATTCCAGCTAAAGTTATGGCCGCAGTCCCTTGTTGATCATCATGCCAAACTGGTATATCTAGCTCTTCTCTGAGCTTTTCTAATATATAGAAACATTTTGGAGTGGTTATATCTTCAAGATTGATTCCACCAAAGGACGGTGCTATCCATTTGACTGCCTGCACTATATCATCTGGATCATCAGCATCTAGGGTAATTGGAAAAGCGTCGACACCTCCAAGATATTTGAATAACAGGCCTTTCCCTTCCATCACTGGTAATCCAGCCTCCGGCCCGATATCTCCTAGTCCTAATACTCTACTACCGTCGCTGACCACCGCAACATTATTCCATTTATTGGTATGATCATAAACCCTTTCAGGATTTTTAGCTATGTCTTCACACGGCTTAGCGACGCCGGGTGTGTACCAAACCCCAAAATCATCTAAACTCTCTATCTGTACTTTCGGTAAGATCTCGATTTTTCCTTTATAAAAAGGGTGCCACTTCATAGCTTTCTTAGAAGGTTCTTCTGACTTCTTTTCAAGCTCTTCTTTGGTCATCTCTTCTTTGCCCATTCTATCTTGCCCTATTCTTATTAAGTTAATTAAAGGAGCCTACAACTACTTAAAAATAATCGTTCTTAAAACTAGTGCTCATCGCCATTTGACATCGACTTCATCGGTCCTGAATCCCTGTTTTATATTACTTTCTTCTATGGGAGTCGATATACCGGCCTGATACTTCAGATAGCCGGTCCAAGCGATCATCGCTGCGTTATCCACGCAGAATTCAGGTTCAGGAACATACCAGTCAGCTCCCCTTTCTTCCGTCATCGTACTAATCATCGATTGAAGTCTTTTGTTTTGAACTACCCCTCCTCCTAGGAGGACCTCATCTTTACGTACATGAGCCAAAGCCCTTTCTGTGACTTCTGTCAGCATGGCGAAAGTGATTTCTTGCAGTGAATAGCATAGGTCTTCGAGAGAAGAATCTTTGTTCAAAGCTGAGGTCATGATTCCAGAGAATTCGACATCCATTCCCTTAACGCTATACGGAAGATCGACTAAATTCCCACCTTGCTTCGCTTTTTCTTCTATTTTAGGTCCTGCGGGGAAGACCATCCCTTTTTCTCTACCGAATTTATCTAACATGTTTCCTAGTCCTATATCTAGAGTCTCACCGAAGACCCTGTACCTTCCTTTACTGAATGCTATGACTTGAGTATTACCGCCGGATACATACAAGAGTATTGGATTATCTGCTTCGGTCATCAGTCTCCCTATCTCTAAGTGGGCTATGCAGTGATTTACACCTACTAGTGGAACTCCTAAAGAAAGAGAGAGACTTCTAGCCGCGGTTGCCGTAGTCCTCAAACAGGGTCCAAGACCAGGTCCTTGAGAGAAGGCTACAACATCTATTTCGCTCTTGTTTATTCCTGCCTTTTTTATGCTTTCTCGGATCACCTCTAGAATATTAGAGGCATGGTGATTAGCAGCTTCTCTAGGATGGATACCTTCTTTTCCCTCATAAGTTCTCGAGGTATTAGATAGAACTTCGCCAGAATCTGTAACGACACTTCCTCCTATCGTATGGGCTGTGCCTTCAAGTCCCAAAATATACATAATAAAGAAAAAAAGGGATTTTTATTCTGGTTTTCCTATCCTGTAGACACCAGTACCACAATCTGGGCATTCGCCTTTGATAGCGGGTTTTCCGTTCTTCATCTCGGTTTCTTCAGGATCTTTCACCTCAACCTTTTCGCCACATTTGACGCAGTAAGCTTTTACCATGTTCTCACTCAAACCCGGATTGTTAAAAGACTATTAAAGCTTTACTTATGGAGTTTAAAACCAGGTGACCGATGTAAGCCCCTTTCTGTTTGATTATAAGCCGACATTCACCTACGCGTCCTACCTGCCGATCCCGGAAAGGTCATCTCGGCTATTTTGGACTTGCTCTAGTGGGGTGAAGTGGCCGTTTCATCGTTCCCCTCAACTCAAAGCTCTGCGGGTTAACTCACCTGCCTTGCGACAGTCTTCGCACGCATCAAAGCTCCTTGAGGGACGTGTCGTTTCTGCGCCCTAAACCGTGGTTCTCACCACACCAGTTTGCACTGGTCCACCTTTCCTGTAGAGAGGGGACTTTCCTCAGGCTCATACCACTAGGTCAAAAACCAGTGATAGATCCCGTCGGTCGGCCACGCTCTCCTGGTTAAGATAGATTCCTTCAAAGATATATATAACTCTTGCGTTTTTTAACTTCACTGACCCTAAAAATCTTCATCGAAGTCTGTATTATGAATTCACTTCGAAATGTTCGTTACATCTCATCTTCCAAGATCCATTCTGACTGTCATATTCTAAGTAGCCCTCTAAAACAGCTGGATAACCTACGAGATCTTTTTCCTTAAAATATAGTTCTTCTATGATCTCAATTTGAAGCTCATATCTTTCAGTCTCGAGATCAGTCAAAATGACTGTAGGAATCTCAGAGGAATTTTCAATTTCGATGATTTCTCCTCTGACTTTGATATTCATACCTTCATACCATTCTGGATTTTCTAAAAGTTCTGATAATGGTGTAAAGCTCGAAACCGCTCTCTCTTTTATGGTCAGTTCTCCCATCGAGTCGATCCTTAAATTCATCTCACCTTCGTACTCTTCTAATTCTCCCTCTACCATGACCTCTGCCCCTGGATTCATCTTGTTTCTTTTTTCATCCATATCGACGATATCTCTATCGCAGACCACTGACAAACTTCCCTCTTCTCCTTTCTGTTTAATCTCAAAAAGGACCATGTAGCGGAACCAAGAAATATCAGAAATAAAGCCTTCAGTTCTTACCCGCGATCCCAAAAGTTCTTCGTCTATTTCTGATATGCTCATTTTTCTAGTAGAAGTCTGAGCCGAAAAAATATAAAGAGTTGAAATCCCGATTATAGAAAAAATAACCGCAAAAGTGAGGATCTTTTGTTTATCTAGCATCTTATTTCGACCATCATTTCAAGAGTTTCTCTAATTTTTTCTCGAGCTTATCAGCTGTGATATCAGATATCGATACCTTTGTTGTTCTTCCAGAATTATTCGAAACAGTCTTCGTCCCTATCAGCCCTTCATTTGAAAGAGATTTTAGGTATTTCCAAAACTGAGTATGACCTAATTTTTTCACATCGTATTCTTCACATAGTATTTTGTATAATTCTTCAACTTCCCCTGTGACCGTGTAGGGTTGCTCTTTCAACTTTCTCGTGGAAGCTAGTAGAATCAATTTTTCCTGCTGATTCAAGTTTTTAAGTCTACTCTCAGTGAAATACGGATCTATCTCTCCTTTCGCTGATCGGATATCTTCGGTTAAGATTTCGTTCCTTCCGTCCATCTCGGCTATCAGAGCCGATTTTTCAAGCAATTCTATCCCAAATCTTGCATCTCCATTTCCATCTCCTCCCTTACCTGCGATATCAGAGACAAGATGGATTTTTCCATCGTCGATAGATCCAGGATAGAACGCTCCTTCGACTCTATTTTTTAGGATAGGAAATAAGTCCTCTGAAGTGTATCTAGGAAATCTGATACGATTGCTTCTTTTGAATGAACTTCGAGCACTATCTTCTAGGAGTTCAAAGACATTTTTTTGAGAGACCAAGATTATCGAGATATTCCCTTCAGGTGAAAGCTGTTCCTCGTCAAACCGGGAAAGTAGATAGATCAGATCAGAACCTTCCTTTTGGATAAGTGGATCGACCTCATCTAAAACTACCAAAAGGTGAAGATTATTTTCTTCTATCTTTTCCTTTACTATCTTCATCATCTCTTCAACGGAGAAACCTCTATCAGGAAATCCTCTATCGAAGTGATGTACGATCTTCCACATAGCAGAGCTGTTGTTCTTTCTCTTCCGGCAATTAACGAAAACTGAGTCTATATTTTGATCTCTATCTTTTGCCCAATCCTCGAAGTCCATACAGAATCTTTTGGCAGTGACCGTTTTTCCAGTGCCAACCGGTCCGTATATCAGGACATTCTGGGAGACGTTAGAAGATACTATCCCTCTATAAAGACCGAATAATTTTTGCATCTCTTCCTCTCGATTAGGAAGTTCCTCAGGGACGAAATCGAAGGAAAGTTTTTCTTGGTCTTTAATGATGTTCCCAGTTGAGTTTTCAAAATCCATTTTGAGTCCCGCTTATCTTTGGTTAAAACAATCTAATATAAAACAATGACGCTAGATAGCTACCTTCTCTGAGCAAATACCTTTACACTTTAGAATTTTTTTTCAAATGTTTCCTAACCCCTTCTATCCTTTCCTCCTCTAAAAGAACTACCATGTCTCCTCTTTCCGAAAGACGGTCGATGTTTTTTGCCATGACTTTTTCTCGATGGGCCTCTAGTTCTTGAAATCCTTTCAATTTGTTTATGAATTGGTCCCACTCAATTGCGAAGTCTGCCGGATTATCTGCCTCTATTTTTTTTCTCCTAAGTCCCTTTTCTCTAAGAGTTTGCCGTATCCACTGTATACCGGTGACATGATCGCAATAGGCCATTGTGTAGTGTTCTTCATCCATATCTAACGCTTCGATCTCGATATCATTTTCTAAGCAGTAATCCATAAAAAAGGTGTAAGAGGGAGGCGGTAAGCTAACTTCTCCAAATTTTTTAAGCTTTTCAGCATATACTTTCTCAGGTTTTGAAGGCTCTATATCAGTTTCAAGATCTTCACGTTTCATAAATTCTTTGAGCCCTTCCTTTTCTTCTTTAGAGATAGGCAGAGCTCCGATATCAAATTTTAGATTTTTTACTATTTTTTCTAGCCTTTCAGCCTCTGAAACTAAGCCTTTGACTACGCCGAAAATATATATTTTTGAACCCTTATAATCGAACTGGTAAGAGCTAGCATTTTTCATCTTTAACCCTTTCTCTCAGTCAAAAGTTCTGAAACTTCTCCTTTGTCTTCAATCCTAAAAAGTTCGTCTTTCTCTATCAAAGGTATACCTTCGATATTCATCTGAGTGGTCTTTTGATGTATGAATATAACAGGATCTTTTTC
>CAYXPD010000003.1:15104-15662 GCA_964466995.1 uncultured Thermoplasmata archaeon
CGTAATATCTGAGAGGTTAGAGACGATCTTTGCTTTTTTCTTCAACCTACTATCTTCTTTAGTCCCGACGCCGCTGAGAAAGACTCGGTTTTCGTCTTCAGTGATCGCTTCGAAGGGACATTCACAGGTGGGAACTATCCGATAACCTATTGAGAGGAGCGATTCGAAGATCACCCTTTCTAGACCCGAATATTGGTCTAGGGAAATATCGTATTCTTCCTCGAATTCATTTCGTTCGAAAGGATTTATAGGTAAAATAAGATCTTCACCAAGGAAGTCCTGCAATTTCAAAGCCACTTCTAAGTCTGCCCCCATCCCTTTTTCGTATTTTTGTATCGACTTTCTTGAGACTCCTGCTATGTCTGCAAGTTTACTAAGAGGTATCTTTTTTTCTTTCCTAGATTTTTTTAAGAGATCCGAATCCATTTTGACGTATAGGCCTCCTGGAGCAGAAAAAACGTAAGGTGGCACACCTTCGAGTATCATATCCTTGAAGGTTTCGGGCGACATCAAGGGTATCCCTTTTCGGGAGTAAACTACCCCCTGTTTCAACTTTCT
>CAYXPD010000004.1:0-13090 GCA_964466995.1 uncultured Thermoplasmata archaeon
ATTTGTCTGATCAGCTATGTCTGAAATAACTTCGATCACGTCTCCTATCTCCTCTGACTTTTTATCTAGTTTTTCTCCTTCTTGAGCCGTTTCATTGAGGATGTCTTTCAATCTATCGACAGTTTCACTCACCTTCTTCGCTTTATTTTTTCCTTTTTCTGTCTGGACAGAAGTCTCCTCTGCAGTATCCACTATTTCCTTGATATCAGAAGACGTCGATTCTATCTTCTGTATCTCGGTTTCAATCTGCTCCGAGATCTTTCTGTTCATCTCTGCGATCTCCTGTCCTCCGCTCGAGATGCCTTCAATATTATCATAAAGCTTTTCGGCCATTTGTGCCAGATCTTTAGAAGTTCCTTTCGTACTTCTCGAAGATTCACCCAATTCTGTAGAGACTTTTTGAAGAGTCCTTAATGTACTTTCCAACCCATTAGCCATTTTATTGATGTTATTACCCAAACCTATCAAATAAGATTCTTCCCCTTCTTCCTTAAAATGACTCGTATCTATCCTTTCGCTCAGATCACCCTCGGTTATGCCGTTGACGACTTCTTCGATCTGTTTTATATGATTCTCTAGTTCATCCCTCTCTTCTTCTATTTCCTCTTCGAGCTGTTCTTTCTCCTCTTCAGAAATACTCAACTTCTTCTCAAGTTCGTCTATCTGTTCATCTTTATTACTGCATTTTTCCTCGAGAGATTCTATTCTTTCTTCTTTTTCCTCGAGATCATATTCAAAATCGTTTATTATATGGTCTTTTTCATCGCATCTATTTTTAAGGTTGTTTATTTTTTCTTCCTTCTCTTCGAGCTTCTGCTGGAGGCTTTCTATTTTTTCCTCTTTTTCACTGCAAGTCTGTTCTAAAGATTCTATCTTTTTTTCTTTTTTCTTACCAAATAAATCCATCAATACCAGCTCAATTAAAGTGATTCTTCTGATAGTCTTCTACTTTTAATACTCAGCCATCATAATCTATCCTGTTAATTATTATTTTCGGAGAAAAATCACTTTGATTTTTAATCAATCAAAGGAACTCAAAAATCACTCAAAGAACTTTGGCCATCTTCAGATTTGTTTTTCTTTTCCGGAAAAATACTTCCATACTCTCCTCCTCCACCTGGCCTGATTTCGATCTTCTCTTCTCTAAAGTTGTTTATCCAATCTGCAATATCCTCCCCAACAATCTTTTCTATCTCTTCTATAGGTGAATTGCAAAGAACCTCAACTTCATTTCCGATCGAATCAATAAGTTCCTGCCAGATGGCGTTAACTTTTTTTGTAGTGGGGCTCGAATGACCTATCGCTTTAGCTATTATCTCCTGTAGGGGGATCAAGTGAATATAAGGTGGTGTGTTTTCAGGTTCTATATCAGTGTCTGAAAGTTCTTCGACTCTGTCCTTCACGCCTTTTCTTATCGTGCCCCCGCATTTACATTTCCAATCTCTTGCTACCGATTCTTCGAATGTGTAATGTGTATAACAATTACTGCAGGCACTCTCATTGTATTTCCCTTCTTCCGGTGGAAGACCAACGTTTCTGACTACTTCACCTTTTTTACCTTGGAACAATTTCTTTAATCCTTCAAAACTAACCTCGTTTGGATCTAAGGTGTTGAATTCTCTCGCTAAACGATAGGGGAACGGAGAATGAGCATCCGAATTAGAAAGATAAACAAGGTCCTGGAGTTCAGATATCTTGTTCGCATAACTGCTATCTGCACTCAATCCTAACTCTAGAAAATGGATGTCCTTGGAGTACTTTCCATAGGCAGAGGTGAGAGAATCGTGTTTTCCATATAATGCGGTGTAAGGGGTAAAAGCATGAGAGGGACCGAATAGGCAACCGGTCTCTTTAGCCATAAGAGCCAATTCCTCTCCAGAAAGTTCAACTCTCGGCCTTCCGTCGGAATCGATATTAGATGAAAAACGGTTCAATCTCTCATAAAGTTCTTCGACTTTAGAAAGTGAAGGAAAAATCAACAGGTGGTGAACTCTATCTTTAGTCTCTATTTCTGCTGTAGGTATGAACTTCATCTCTTTTTGACTGAATATTGATTCTCTCTCTTTATTCAGATCTTTTATTTCCTTTCTCCATCGAGGATGAAGACAGTCTCCAGTTCCTAGAAGATCTATACCTTTCTTTTTGCTCTGAATACTCAAAGTTTTGAACTCCATTTTTTCCGAGACACCGCTGGAGTATTTGCTGTGGATGTGTAGATCCGTATTGATTTTCATATTTTAGGCTTATAGTCTACCCCTAGATTATAATGGTAACGGAAAATCCGGAGGTAGACGATGAAATAATAACGGATAGGGAAAAAGATGATTTCATCAATTTCTAGCGACGATAAGATACCCTGATTCAGTAGTTATAAGTCCTTCAGTATTTTCTTTTAATTCTTTGAAGAACATCTCAACTGCTTCTTTTTTTACTTCATCTGAAAGGTTCCTAAAGTATGTCATATCACTTTTTGCGTCTATCCTTTTCAAACACGATTCAACATCGATATTTTCTCGAAAGCAAAATTCATTAGAAACTTGGATTTCAAACCCCTCCTTTTCAAGATATTCCTCAATATCCTCCTGTAAGTACATGTTTTTCCCGACAATCTCTTCTGACTTCACATCATAATGTTCCATTACAGTTTGGTATGCCTGCTGAACTTCCTTATACCACATAGGAGATGGAGAAATAAGACCTAATTTACCGTCCTTTTTTAAAGCCTGTTTGACCCATCGGATGAAAGAAAGGGGGTCAGTGAGCCAATGAAAGAGATAAGAACTCACACAGATATCAAATTCGTTTTCATATTCCAATTCAAGATAGTTCGCTGAGATAAATTCCGCATTATTTATGCCTCTTTTTTGGGCTTTTTCCGAGGCGATATCAACCATATTTGAAGATAGATCTATGCCCAACATCTTTCCTTCATCTAAATCCTCGGCGAGCATACAGGTGAGTTCGCCAGGTCCGCATCCTATATCAACGCCTCGTTCATCTCCTTGGATGTTCAAGAGGGCGATCATCATATTGTATTGACATATTTTACATGGTATGACAAAATCTTCGTAATCAATAGCTCTCCTTTCATATATCCTTTTTACTTCACTTGAACTAATTTAAATCACCTACATATTTTGCCTCAATTTAGCAAACAATCGAATTTCGTACCACACAAATCAGTAAAATAACAATGTTATATTTAGTGATTTTCACTTTTTGAAGCATTAATAATGTTCTTGAAAATAGGTATTTCATTACTAAAGATTTCTGCTCACAGCGTTAGATCCAAGTGGATAATAGAAACTTCTGTTAACCATAACCTATATATGCGTCTAAATATAACAAAGTTATGTCAAATTAAGATTGATGTAGTGGATAATATGAAAGACAACAAAGATCAGAAAAAATTTACAGTCAAAAACGACATTTTGGAGACAATAGGAGATACACCTATAGTCAAATTATCTGGTCTCATCGATTTTTTCGAGTTGAAGTCCGATCTGTATGCTAAGATAGAATATCTAAACCCGGGAGGAAGTATAAAGGACAGGATTGGGATTTCGATGGTAGAAGGTGCAAAAAAAGAGGGGGAAATCGAAAAAGGAGGTGTGATAATCGAACCCACTTCTGGCAACACCGGTGTAGGGATCGCTATAGCCTCAAGTTTGAACAATTACAAGACTGTGTTCACGATGCCATCTAAAATGAGTAAGGAGAAGGAACTTCTATTGAATGCCCATGGTGGAAAGGTTATCAGAACTCCAACAGATGTAGCTCCAGAGGAACCCAACTCGTATTACAGTGTAGCAGAAGTGGTGAGAAACCTGATATGGGAAAAAGAAAAAATCATCGACGATCAAGAACTCGAAGAGATAATAGAATTTGTGAAAAAATTAGTAGAGGAAGATCATATAGAAGAACTGAAAAAAATTTTGAATAAAGACATCAACGCCTCGAAAAATGCTTACTTACCGAATCAGTATGAGAACGAGTATAATCCTTTAGCTCATAGAAAAACCACTGGACCCGAAATAGTCAGGCAGATGGGTAACGAATTAGATTACTTTTTTGCGGGTTTAGGTACCGGCGGAACTATCTCTGGGATCGGTGATCACTTAAGAGATAATATCAAAGTTAAGATCATAGGTGTCGATCCAGAGGGATCGATTATAAGCCTGGTAAAAGATGGAATGAAAGAGGAAAAGGCTAAAGAAAAAGCTGAAACTTATCTGACCGAAGGTATCGGCGAAGATCTGATTCCTGAGACGTTAGATTTAGAGATCATAGACGAGATAGTGAAAACCGACGATCAGACTTCTTTTTCCATGACCCGATTTTTGGCTCGAGAAGAAGGAATAATGGCAGGAGGGTCTTCAGGCAGCGTTCTTGTCGGGGCGGTAAAATACTTAAAGCGAAACGATATCACTGATAAAAACGCGCTCGTTATCCTTCCAGATACTGGGCGTAATTACCTTACAAGGCTGTATGACGACGATTGGATGGAAGAGAAAGGTCTTGAAACGAACGACGAAAAGATATTGGAGGAATTAAGATGAAAAAAGATGGATTTTCGACTCGGAGTATACATGAAGCGGAAGATCCTGAAGATACTGAATCTGGAGATGTCATAGCTCCTATCAACCTTACCACAACTTTTGCGAAAAAGAATCTTGATGAGATAGATGAAGGGCACGTTTATTCGAGGACCAGCAATCCTACAAGAGATAAGTTGGAGAGAAAGATAGCATCTTTAGAGGAGGGAAAGCACGGGTTGGCTTTCGCCTCTGGAATGGCCGCGGAACAGAGCATACTGATGTCTCTTCTTGAGAAGGGCGATCATGTTTTAGCCTTCGATGACCTTTACGGTGGCACTAAAAGGCTCTTCGATAAGGTGATGACCAAGTTCGGTTTAGAGTTCGATTATGTAGATGCAACCGATCCAAAAAACATTGATGATAATATAAAGGGAAATACGAAGGTAATATGGTTGGAATCACCAACGAATCCATTGATGAAACTTTCAGACATCGAGAAGATATCCAAGATAGCCCATGAAAATGATGTGAAAGTCGTAGTAGACAATACTTTCGCTACGCCTTATTTCCAAAAGCCTTTAGAACTTGGAGCAGACGTGGTCGTTCACAGCCTAACGAAATATCTCGGAGGACATTCAGATGTTGTAGGAGGAGCTGTGATAACCAATGATTACGGATTATACGATAAAATGAAATTCAATCAGAACGCAGCCGGAGCTATCCTTTCACCGTTCGATTCATGGTTAGTAATGCGAGGATTAAAATCTTTGAAGCCAAGGATGAAAACACACGAAAAAAATGCCAAAAAGTTGGCGACTTACTTAGAGGAGCATCCTAAAGTTATAGAAGTTTATTATCCTGGTTTAGAGTCACATCCTCAGCATGAGCTTGCAAGGAAACAGATGAAAGGCTTCGGAGGCATGTTATCTTTCGATATAGAGGGAGGGATTAACGAAGCTAAGAAATTTGTCGAAAATCTAGATATTTTCCATTTAGCTGAAAGTCTAGGTGGTGTAGAGTCTTTAGCTGAAATACCAGCGGTGATGACGCACGCCTCTCTCTCAGAAGAGGAAAGAAGAGAAGTGGGTATCACAGGAACTCTTATCCGTTTATCGGTCGGTATAGAGGAATTCAATGACCTTAAAAATGATTTGGAAAAATCTTTCGAGATGATTTAGAGATGGGAGAATATAAGTTTAATTCGCATTAAAAAGAACCTGCTAAAGCTTCCACCGCTGGTGTGATGATTTCCGAGACCACCATATGAGGCAGTATAGAAAATAAAATTACGATAGATGCTAGAATAGCCATGCTTATGAACATTGTGGTAGGAATTCTTTTTTCTGATCTCTCTTCTTCTGATCCAAGGAAAACCTCGGAGAATAACTTCGCCATGATCACCAAAATGATGATGCTCATAACTGCAGCGAATAAACCTAAGATTGGATGAAATAAGTAGGTAGATTTATAGATGATGAATTTAGAATAGAATCCAGCAAAGGGAGGAACTCCCGATATAGATAAAGCCCCGAGTAGAAAAAAGAAAGAAAGATAGGGCATCTTATAGGCAAGACCACTAAGTTCCTCTTTATTCCTTATACCTGTGATATGCACTATACTGATTATCGAGAGGAAGAGCAGGGCCTTATAGACTATATCGTTGATCATGTGAAAAAGACCACCGGTGATCGCTAATGAACCAAACTCTTCATAGCTGACAGTATTTAGAGTCGCAATTCCGAGTCCAACAACAAGCATGATGTATCCTATTTGAGAAATTGAAAGATAAGCTAATAATTTTCTGAGATCTTTTTGAGCGAACGCCATCATCACTCCAACACCCATAGAGATGATCCCTAGTAACATCACTATCATACCGATAATCTGGGGTGAGATAGCAACAACAAAACTGGTGAATAACAATCTAAACAGCGCGAACAGAAAACCCATGGTCGTCACTGCCATGAAGGGAGCTATAGGACCGGGAGATTCTCCGTATACATCTGGAGTCCAAAGATGGAAAGGGACGCTACTGGATTTCATGGCAAAAACAACCATTATGATGCCGATTGCAAGTCTATCGTTGTAACTACCAGTAATATTTTCAGAGAGAAGTTCAAGATTCAAGACTCCATGTTGACCGTAAAGCAGACCTATAGAGAAAAGGAAGAATAGACCGCCTACCACACTCAGAAGAAGATATTTCATCGCGGCCTCGACGCTTTTCTCCCTGTAATTCTGGAAGGCTATAAGGGCGCAGGAGGACAGAGTCGTGACTTCGAACCAAACGAACATATTGAATAGGTCATTTGTCAAAACCATCCCGTTGATTCCAACCCATGTTAGCAGTAAGAGAGAGTAGTATTTGTTTAGAGCGGTTTCATCTCGTATGTATCCGTGAGAATAAATGGCCACAACTACCGCGATTATTGCGATTGTTACAGTTGCTAAAACCGAGAATCCATCCGCTACGAAGATAATTCTAAAGAATGAGGTAACATTTTCAGGGTGAGGTTGTTCAGCCCCAAAAACGTATGACCAGCTCTCTGCAGTTAAAACCTCGAAAGCCATAACACCCACAAAGAAAGATGTTAAGATAACTGCGCAGCCGAATAAAGTCTCGACCGACTTTTCAAAAAATTTTCCTAAAAGAGCTATCAAAAACGCGAATAAAAGAGGTACCGCTAGAATCAAAGCAGGGCTTGCAGTAACAATTGTATTCCATGTCATGGTTTTCTCCTTCGCAGAGTATCGATAGCTCTACTCTCGGAATATAAAGAGAATTTAGCAAGGAGGGTCATTTCATCAAGCACATATGATAGAAGATTGTATAGAGTGACGATGAAGATTGAAAGAATTTGTAATATCAAGCTATTACCTTTTTTCATCCTATGACACCTATAACACAATCTACATTATTTTTAAAGGGTTTATATAACGATGCTATAAGCGGTTTAACCGAAAATATCATATTTATATCTTCGGTGAAGTGAATAAACGCATAGAAAAGCGGATCAGTAGACTTCATAAAAATATCACCGTCAACAAAACTCCAACCAATCCTATCGCCAGCCAAAGTATATATGTAGTGAAATCCGCAGGATGAGCATCTTCAAGAGTTTTATCTGCATTTTTAATCCATAATATCACTCTTTTATGGAAGAACCTGTCGATGATCTCGTTTTCAACTTTATGAGAAAAAAGCACGAGGAAATATCGAAAGGCGCCTGAAAAGATGGTATAGGCACCGAGGTAAGCAGTCAAGAACATCAGACCTTCTAAGGTTAATACGGATAAACTCGGAGGGTCTGCGGGCCCAAAGAGTGATGTAGGAACGAAAAAAAGAAAGATTCCTATAGATGCGATTACAGCCATTGGAACGGTAGAGGAAGACCAGCCAACAGATCTAGGCTCCATCTCTCCTTTGAACATCCCAAAAAACATCCTTTTCATGGTTATGAAGGCATAAGCCGCTGTTATTCCTCCAGCGAAAACAATAGTAAGAGCGACTAGTATGAAAGTGAATGGACCAGTAACTACAGGCATCTTTATCGCTCCGCTAAAGATTAATGTTTTCCCCCAAAAACCCATGGTTAAGGGAGAACCCACTAGAGTCAAAAAGCCTATCAGCATCAAACTAGAAAGTACTGGATGGAGATGTAATAGTTCACCCATGTTGGAGATATCTCTCAATCCATCATATTTTTCAACTAAAATACCCGCGCCCATGAATAGTATAGAGAGGCTTATGGAATGTTTAACGAAAAGCAGAACCCCTCCCATCATCCCTTCGGTTGTCATAGTTGCTATACCAAATACTACCCACCCCATCTGGGAGATAGACGCGTAGGCGAGTAAACGCTTCAAATCATCCTGTGCAATAGCATTCAATCCTCCGTAAACCATAGTAACGAAGGCGAAAATCAAAAAGAAAAGCGACATCTCTTCAAATTGTGTAGGAAAAATATCTAGAACTACCCTGATCATGGCATATCCCGATATGCCAATCAAGTTAGGTGAAAGAAGGGCTGAAACTGGAGCCGGGGCTTCAGCATGAGCATGAGGGAGCCAAACATGAACACCGAAAAGAGCTTTTTTTATGCACATACCAAAGAAGATTAAAAATGGGATCAAAAGAGGCAAGCCATCCTCGATCTCTAAAAGTTCTAAGGACTCGATATCAACCAGATCAAAAGTCCCCGCCTGCAAACCAAGACCAATTATTCCAAGCAAAAAAACTGAGCCTCCAATCATTGACCAAATCAGATACATGTTGGCAGTACGTTTCTTGTCCCCATGCCCATAAAGCAATATCAAAAGAAAAGAACTCATCACTGTTATATTCAAGAACACGTATTGTAAAATTAGATTGGTAGTGATCAAAAACCCAAGCATTGCTACTGAAAATATAGTATAAGAAAAATAGAATATACCCAGTGAAGGAACATCATTTTCCTTCTCTCGCATAGAAGTTAGCCTATGTTTCATGTAATTGTGGGAATAGAGAGCTACCATAGGAGTGACTATTCCCACGCCCAAAAAGTAAAGTCCATTCAATCTATCTAGATACATCGAGAAAGAACCTAACTCATGATGGGAGAATAAAGCGGGTTCCACTATAGGTTCAGCAAGGCCATATCTTAAGAAAACAAGTAAAACAGTTATGATAGGTATGAGGAGTAAAAAAAAGCAAATAATAGAATGAGTACGATCTTTGACTCTATCATCTAAAATAGGAAAAAGAAATGATCCAAATAAAGGTATGAGCAGAGAAATAAACAATATAGGAAAGTCAAGCTTCAACATAGACATCAACTTTTTTTGCTTTTAAAATACAAATCGGCACGTCAATATTAGTTTTTGGGATACCTGGTTATTTTCAAAATCTTGCCGAAGTACTCAGGAAATATTAAAGGAAAAATAGGACTACAAATACTCCTATGATACCGATAGTCAACCAAAGTATATACGAGGTTACATCAGCTGGATGAAAATCGGCGAGACCTCTATTCACTTTTTCAACCCATGAGATCATCCTTTCATGAAAGAATACATCTAGTATCTCTTCTTCGATCTTATGTGACCCAAGAACAAGATAATACCGTATACCTCCTGAGAAGATTGTATAAGCACCAAGGTAAGCTGTCAAAAACATCAAACCTTCGACCGTCAATACTGACAGTCGGGGGATCTCCCCTGGATCCATTATACTTTCGGGACTGAAGAATAGGACTACCCCTGCAAGTCCAACCACCGCCATACTTACCGTAGAAAGAGTCCAACCGATATGTGGAGGCTCTATATCCCCTTTAAACATCCCAAATAACATCCTTTTCATGGTGATCAATGAATAACTTGCAGTTATCCCTCCAGCAAAAATGATCGCTAGTGCAACGAATATAAACACGAATGGCCCGTGAGCAGCTGCGACCGTAGTTGCCCCACTGAATACCAGAGTCTTTCCCCAAAATCCAACGGTGAGTGGAGCACCGATTAGAGTCGAAAAACCGATAACGATAAGACTGGATAATACTGGATTTAGTGTCATCAATTCACCCATATTCGAGATGTCTCTCAAACCATCATATTTTACCATTATGACTCCGGCACCCATAAAGAGGAGAGAAGAAGACAAAGACTGGGTAACAAAAAGAAGTGCTCCACCTGTCATCGTCTTTTCCGTCATTATCACTATTCCAAAAGTGATCCATCCCATCTGGGAGATGCTAGAGTAAGCTAGCAAAGTTTTGAAGTCATCCTGGGCTAGCGCATTCAAACCGCCGTAAAGCATAGTGAAGAAGGCTAGAATTACAAAAAATGGCGCAATAACTCGAAATTGAGCGGGAAACATCTCGATAACGACTCGTATCATAACGTAGCCGGACAGTCCTATCAAGTTACCTGAGAGAAGAGCAGAGACCGGTGCGGGAGCTTGTGAATGTGCTTTAGGCAGCCAGATATGGACTCCGAACAGCGCCATCTTTATAGACATACCAAAAAATATCAGGAATGGTACAAGAAGAGGAAGACCTTCTCCTAGTCCAAGGTTGAGCTCAAGAGTAGAAAAATTCAAAATATTGTAGGTTCCTGCCTCTGCACCGAGTCCTATGATCCCCAAGAAGAAGGCAGCGCCTCCTACTAGAGACCAAATCAAGTAGATATGGGCCACCCGAGTGCTTTCACCGTGGCCGTAAAATAATATCAAAACAAAGGATGAGATCAAAGCCAAATTTAGAAATATATACTGCATCAAGAGATTAGTTGTGAGTACAAAACCGAACATCCCCGCCGAGAATAGAGTATAAAAAAGATAAAAGATGCCGAGTGAAGGAGGATCTTCACCTTCCTCTCGCATACAAGTCAATCTGTTTTTCATTATATCGTATGAATACAAAGCCACAACAGGTGTGACGATTGCAATGCCTAGGAAAAAAAGCGAATTCAAACTATCCAAGTACATAGCAAAGGAGCCTATAGTATCATGAGAAAACAATGGATGCTCTACGACACCTGGTTGTAAACCAAAGGTCAAAGAAATTATAAGTGCCGAGAAGCCAGGAACTGCTAAAAAGAGAAAACTTATGAAAGATATACTCCTATCCCTTACTTTTTTTTCTAACCAAGGAAAAAGGAATGCCGCCAAGATGGGGATGAGAATTGAAATGGATAGGAATGGATATTCGAGTTGGAGCATACCTACTTCTTATATTAGTTATATATTAATATTTTGGAAAGCTGGCTATATTTTTGAGAAATAATCTAATAAACAACTTCAGAGGAAAGAAGGCAGCACCAAAATATATAAATATATAAGCATATATTATCTGAATGAGATGTTCGATAAGATAGTGATCGCAACAGATGATTCGCCTATCATGGATGCCGCAATGAAGTATACAATAAACCTCTTCCCAGATTCTGAATATTACCTTATAAGCGTGGTAAACACCACCGATAGGAGCATCCCTCACAATATAACTATGCGTGAGGAGAAAAAAAAGGTAGCAACAGAGGCCTTGGAAGATGGGAAAGATGTATTGAATGAGGAGGGTATATCGCCAACTGAGATGAGAAAACCTGAAGGTGTTCCTTCTAAAGAGATAAAAAAATACGCAGATGAAGTAAATGCCGATCTTTTAGTCATGGCTTCACATTCTAAGATGGGAGCTCAGAGAGTTCATATAGGGGAGACCACCCTGAATTATCTAAAAGTAACAACTCATCCCTCTATGATATTCCCAAGGTGCTGTCCAGCCCGTATCCCTGATAGTATCTTTAATCCTACTACTTTCAGCTCATATTCCGAAGAAGCCACTATGATAGGCCTAGATTTAGCGCAGCATTTCGATGCGAGTTTGACCTCTTTTCATTTCGATGATGATGATCCTGGTCCTTCGGCAAGGAGGATCAAAAAAAGAGCTGAACAATTAGGGGTCGATTATACCCTTGAGATCAAAAAAGGAGCCTCTGATCAGGAGATAATTGACAGGATGGAAGATTTCGATTTCATGATAGGTAGCCGAGGGAGAAAGGGAATATTGTACAAATTGCACCACATCTTTCCAAAACTTTCCTTGAGTAAATTGGAGAGAGAGATCATCGCCGAGGCTGAAATACCTATCTTGATGACTGGAGATTAAATCTAGTTAATTTTCCCGCTCAATCTCTTTTAGTTTTTATTTTTATATAGAGAATGAAAAGAGATATTGCAAATAAGAGAGCCAAATAGAAAAGTGAGTAAATGATGGTCCTCATCTCTTGATCGAGTCCTAGTGATGCTCTCAATACTACTCTCATCGGATTATAACCCGGTAGATATTTCACCCATTCCCCTACCAAATCACGATCAACCATGGGGCTCTGAAAGAGCATCAGATCTAGAGTTGGCATGAACAGCATGAGATACATGCCCGGAAGTCTTTTCAAGAAAAATCCAGCTAGAACACCTATGAAAGAGTAATTCGCTCCAGCCAATAATACGCCGATTAGGAACCAAGTGATATTTTCTGGAACCGTAAGATAAAACATCACGAGAAAAGAAAAAGCAGTAGTGAACAAGACCACTCCTGAAAGTAGGAGTAATTTGGATCCAAGTATCTCAAAATCACTAAATCCTACTATCTTTAATCTTGGATCTATGTCACTCTCCTTTATTACAAAAAAACCGAATACTCCACACAAGAGAGAGACCACGACTGTTACGACGGTCATCGTGGCTAGATCAGATAATATCTCCATAGCGAGAACATCCCCTATAGGTATCATTATCGGTCTCTCTGGGTGAACTACGTTCATAGTGATGATGAAGTAAAGTGGCAAGAAGAACATAAGGACTACCAACAATCTACTCCTAAAGATCTGTTTGAAATAATGTTCTGTCAAAGTTTTGAAGGAATCTAAGTTTTTCAAAACCATCCCTCCTCGTCAGATGATGCTTTTTTAAAGGCCAAACTCGAAAAGTATAGGAAAACCAAAATATATACTCCAAGGACCAAAAGATGAGAGTTGTCTATGTATCCATTCAAAACTGCACTTCTAAGCAGGATACTGGG
>CAYXPD010000005.1:0-2724 GCA_964466995.1 uncultured Thermoplasmata archaeon
CACAACCATCCTTATCTCAGACATACGTTAAACCTCCGTTATTTCTCATTAATAATGTATTAATAAAGTATCTTAATTAAATCTTTTGATGGAAAAAATTGATTTGAGAAGCAAAACACCTCCTCTTATCGATATATATACAGTTCTTTAGGATTTTCAAAGATGTTTCACCTTTTCCACATACCTTTCCATATCGAACTTCCTCTCCAACCCGTTCGCGTTCATATACCTAACCTTTCCATACACCTCTCTTTCCTTCCATCCCTGGTCGTGCTTCCCGAAGCACCATGCGACACCAGCAAAACCGTTTGGATCTCTACCGTCTAGTTCATACTTATTGTTCAAATATAAAGCGGTTTCATAAGCTTCCTCTGGAGTCTCACTCCACTCCAATATCTTCTTGCCCCAATACATCCTCATATAGCCGTGCATCTTTCCATTCTTAAGCATTTCTTTTTGCGCCGCGTTCCAATACTCGTCGTGCGTTTCTGCCTTTTCAAATTCTTCTCTTGAGTACTGGTACTCACGCTTATCATCACTGTGCTTTTCCAATGTTTCTTGAGCCCAGTCGGGCAGACACTCTAATGATCTGTAATCTTCATTATAGTAAACGAAGTTGTAGGCCAATTCTCTCCTGACGATCAGCTGTTCCAAATACTCATCGACTCCCGGTCCACCTTTTTCTTTGACCTTGAGGGCCACGTAAAGTGGAGATATTTGGCCGAAGTGTAAGTAGGGAGACATATGTGAGAGGTAATCTTTAGCTGGATCGTTAGAATGATCGGCGTATCCACCAAGTTTGTGGCCTATGAACTCATCAAGAAATTTTTCAGCTTCTCTCCCTCCCCCTTTATAGCTTTCCACCGCCTTCACACTTTCATCTATATCTAGTTTGGAAAGTGCCTTCCCGACATCTTCAATATCAAAACTGTCGAAGTCAAATCCAAGAGACGGATCTGACAACTTTCTTTGCCGAACTTTTTTCATGTATTTATCTAACTCATCTTCAATTTTCGGTCTTATTGTTCTAGCAGCATATTCTTCTTTGGAAGAGGCTTCTTCAATTGGAACTATCAAGTCCGTTTCGACTTCGATCATCGGAATGTCTATTTCCTCAGCTACATCTCTTCTCCATTCTCTCAAAAAGTCCAAGTAGGCTTTATCAACCACGAGGAAAGAGGCTTCTTCTGCAAGTTTCAGTACACCCTCTTTTGGATGTTCATGTTTAATGACCAATTTTATGTTCCTATCTTCAAGCCCTTCCTTCGTCTCTTTCAATCCTTCTATCATAAATCGATAGTGTCTTAGATTACCGTCTTCGAAATCATCAATAATACCAAAATATACTAGAAGAGGAATACCTAACTCATTCGCTTTCTCTACAGCATATTCCAATGCATGATTGAATTTTACTCTTTGAGAACGCTGCATCCAGTAAAGTCCGAAATCTCCCTCACCCTTCTCCACATCATTCAGTAAATTCAACCTCTCTTTTTGTATATCATCATGATCCTCGATAAATCCCATCTTGAACCTCACTCACACAGTTATTATTTTAAATGATTTAACTCTTTACTTTAAACGTAGACCGTTTGTTTTTTATATATCATCATAATAGCCTATCTCCCTAGGTGCATAAAATGCCCGATGAAATTGAAATACCGGACGAGGTCGATTCTGTAGCTTTGAAATTTTTAGATATCAAAGGTAAGCCGAGAGAGATACGTATACCTCCGGAAACTTTTGATGTGGTGAAAGAAGAAGGTATGAGTTTTGATTCCTCTAACCTAGGCTTTTCAGATGTTTCTCAAAGTGATATGATAGCTGTCCCTGAGCCTTCTACTATGAAAATACTGGACCACGGGACAGAAAAAGTTGCAGTTTTCCTGTGTGAGATGAGATGGCCTGACGGTACGCCTTTCGAGGGCGATCCGAGGTACCTTTTAAGAAAAACGATGGAAGAGCTATCGGAAAAAGGGATAGAGATCCACGTTAAACCTGAATACGAATTTCATATCTTGGATAGAGATAATTTTGAACCGATAGATTCCGGTCAATATATCGACGGTAGAACTGACCACACGCGCATGGTTGGGGAGATGGCCAAGGCTATGGAAGAATACGATTTCAAGGTCGAAAAGATCCATCACGAAGTCGCTCCTGGTCAGTACGAGATAGAACCACTTCCATATGATGATCCTTTGAAAGCAGCGGATGAATTCATTTTCATACGTGAGATCGTTAAAGAAAAAGCAGCGGAGAACGGCTTTTTTGCGACCTTCATGCCGAAGCCATTAGCTGGTGAGGCAGGGAACGGATTCCACGTTCATATGTCTCTGTATGAAGAAGGAGAATACATGTTCTCACCCGAAGAACTGAACGAAAAAGCAGCAGGTTTCTTAGGGGGGCTATTGAATCACGCTAAAGCCTTATCTGCGGTGGTATCGCCCACTATAAATTCATACAAAAGGTTGGTCCCAGGTTACGAAGCCCCGGTATACATATCATGGGGTGGAGAAAATCGCAGCGTGTTAGTAAGGATCCCTGCATACGGTACAGAGGAACAGAAAAAAGGGAGGATAGAATATAGGGCAGGAGACGCTTCTGCGAATATATATTTCATGTTGAACTCATTGATCCGAGCAGGCATGGATGGTATGAAAAACTCAGCAGATCCCGGCGAAGAAGTTAAAGAAGATCTCTTTACAGTCAGTGAAGAAAAGA
>CAYXPD010000005.1:2734-12535 GCA_964466995.1 uncultured Thermoplasmata archaeon
CGTACCAGCTAGTCTTGCTGAGGCTCTAGATGAATGAGAAAAAGACGAAGTGGTTAAAGATTCACTTGGTGAATCATACGAACATTACCTCGACATGAAGAGGGAAGAAGTAACTCAGTTTAATCTGGATATAACGGACTGGGAGCTACGGAATTATCTAGATTACTGATACTTCCACTTATTGTAAAAAGATACGAAGAGTTTCAAGATGCCTACCAGGATGAGGATTACAGCTGCATTGAGGAAGATCAGAGAAAAATCCTGCATTACTTGATTTATGAGATATCCTGATATACCGAATAGCACTAGTGGGATAAGTGCTTTAAAGAGCCCTGACCTCGAGCCTTTACTGAGTTTGATGATCCGGGGATTCTCTAGATGCTCGTTCAGTTTAGGTGCGTTTCTTTCGATCTCGTATACGATATCATATAGAGCTTCTATATTCTCTGATGCTTTCTCTTCATCTAAATCTATCTCAAATGTACTGAGCATGGCCAATCCTGGCTCGAGTATAATAGCCCTAAAGTTTTCTTCATTTCTCTCTACAAGATTTTTTATTTTACGACCGACCTCTCCTGAGAAGATTTTTTTCACTACATCTTCGTCGATTTCACCTTTAGCATATATACTATAATTATATTTATTAATATTGTTTATATCTAATTCATGAGTTTCCTCGGGAAAATCCGTGTCTGATATCCCTATTATCAGATCTGTCGAAATATCGATTTTATTTTCTACAGCGAATATGGTCTTCGAAGGATACTTTCTTTTTCCCTTGTCAGGATGCACGTAGACCCTTTTATCGTCTATCCTACCGAAAAGGTTAGGCCAATTTGAAAGAAGGTTTAAACTCCCCTTTGTTTTCAATCCCGTTTTTTCAGAGATCTTATTATAGGTGTTCCAGATCATTTTTCCAAGCTTATAGCCGTTGACCAACCTTATAGTATAGAAGATTCCTCCGATTATAACTAACAAACTTCCAAAAATCTCAAGCCAGCTTACCGACATAAAACCCCTCAATATTCATATCCTTTCATTTCTTCTTCTGAGAAATCTACTCCCAATGTCAAGGCGATCCTATTCACAAAATTGAAGTAACTAGAGACCATAGATATGTTAAGAATCTCCTCGTCTGAGAACCCTGCTTTCCTAAGATCATCTAAGTCTTCTTCTCTTATAGAACTGGGTCTCTCAGTAGATCTTTTCACAAAATCTAGCATATTCTTTTCCTTTTTTGAGATATCGATTTTTTCATAGTCTTTTTTTAGTTCCTTTATCTTTTTTTGATCTTTCCAAAAGTGATTCAGCGCTTCGGCATGATGGTTAACACAGTAATCACATCCATTGATAGAAGATACTAGAACTCCGATCATCTCGCATTGTTCCCTACTCAAGTATCTATCCTTGAACATTATCGAGAGGTAGAGATCAAGATGATGTTTCATGGCCTCTGGCATCATACTTTGAACTTTCATTATATTAGAGAGTTTCCCTCTTTGATCTTTGATTTTATCGTAGACTTCTTTTGTTTTTCCTTCTGCTTCGCCGTATTCTACTTCATTTATCCAGGACATCAATTACCTTATCTTGAGCTTGATATATTAAGGTGATGCCTATATTCATGTATGATTTCAAACTGCATTCCGTCAATAAACTTTTTAATATAGCATGATATTATACAACTAACATTGGAGGGCTTGTAATGGAAATAGAAATCGAAGAATTGGTGCCCGAAACAATTGCTGGCTACTGTGGTCTTTTGGCCCCTCTCGTCGGTTATGTCCTAGTAATCATATCCATAGCGATACATGGTGATTTTAAACTAGCTGAAAGTTCTTTAAGTGAACTGGGGGAGATGGGCGTTCAGTACAGCAATGTATTCAATTTGGCTCTCGTGATATCAGGTGTACTCTTTTTCGTCTTCATTCTCGGTGTCCTGAGAACAACTGAAAGTAGGGTAGGGGATATAGGTGTTTTTGGTTTAGCCGTGGGAGCTGTATTTTTGATACTTACTGGTATTTTTCCGAGGGGCACTTTTCCACACACAGGACTGGCCATCTTATTTTATTCTGCTTCTATCGGTGGTTTGATAATATATGGGCTAGATAATTTCCTGGAGTTAGAACCGGTTTGGGCTGTCCTTATCTGGTCGTCTATAGGATTTGTGGGTATCTCTATAGGCTTAGTTTATACTCTCTCACCAGGCCTCGCTATCATTGAGATATTGGGGACACTCCCCTTGATCCAGTTTTCTCTTGTTTTCGGTACCCTCCTCTTGACAGAGTGACCTTAAAATCTTCCCGAAAGTATAAGGCAGGTAATACTTACTTAAACTATGATCGAACAGATAAAGTAAAAATGATATTTTGAACGTTTTCCTATCACATGATCAGAAGTTCAGATCTCCGGACTCGAGCTGTTTTTTGAGCTGTTTCCTCATCTTTCTGTTGCCTGAGAACCCTTTGATCGCTTTTTTAGTCTTTTTATAATGCGACAGTAGGTCTTTGATATCTTTTGGTTTTCTTCCGCTACCTATAGCTATCCTTTTAACTCGATCGCCTTTTATCAGATTTGGGTTTTCCATCTCTTCTTCAGTCATGCTGTCCATAATGATCCTGAACTCGTCCAGTTTTTCCTGCGTATTCATTATCTCTTCTTCGGATATGGAAGCGGGTCCCATAGGTAACATGTCAACTATCTTCTGTAATGGTCCGACGCCTGTCAACATCTCCATTTGCTCGTACATGTCTTTCAGATCGAAATCACCGGCCAACATCTTCTTGGCAGTTTCCTCTGCCTTATCCTCGTCTATGGCTTCTTCTGCTTTTTCTAGTAATTTCTCTACATCCCCCATGCCCAGCAATCTAGACGTGAAACTTTTTGGATCGAATTCCTCAAGGTCGCGTATCCTCTCACCTGTGCCTATGAACGCGACTGGAGCGTCGGTCTCCGCTACTGCACTGAGAGCTCCTCCACCTTTTGCAGACCCGTCCATCTTCGTTATTATCGTCTTCGTGACATCTACAGCTTCGTGGAATGCTTTAGCTTGTGGGCCTGCCTGCTGTCCGATCGAAGCATCGACTGTAAGTATAACCTCGTCAGGTTCAGCAACATTTTTAATAAGCTGGATCTCTCTGATCAATTCGTCCTCTAACGAATGTCTACCAGCTGTATCTATAATGACCACATCGTAGTCTTCAAATTTTTCCATCCCCTCACGGACTATCCTGGGTGCTTTTTCTTCATCGGGGTCTCCGTAGACAGGCACGCCTGCATCTTCGGCGACCTGTGAGAGCTGATCGTAAGCTGCGGGTCTATGAGTATCTCCCGCTATCAGGGCGGTATTGAGACCTCTTTTCTGAAAATATGCGGCAAGCTTACCACAAGTGGTGGTTTTACCCTGACCGTAAAGACCTACCATCATTATTGTCTGGGGTTTGAGTTCGAGTTCTACTCCATCTCCCAAGATCTTCACGAATTCCTCGTGTATTATCCGGATAAGGTGTTCTCTAGCACTCATACCCGAGGGAGGTTTCTCTTCTATCCCTCGTTCCTTTATCTTTTCAGTAAGCTCGAGGGCCAATTGAACATCTATATCGGCTTCGATCATAGCTCTCTGTATATCTTTGCTGATGTCTTTGATCAAGCCCTCATCTACATGACTAGCTTTCGTGACTTTTTCAACCGCATTCCGTAGTCCGTCTTTCAGATTTTCAAGGGCCATGGAGAATAAGATTCCTCAAGAGGGTTATTAATATTTTTGGTTGGAGCGAAAAGATAATGTAGCTTACCTTCAATAATCCTATTGATGGGTATGGCTGAAAGAGAGGAGAATGAGGAAGAAGGAAGGACTACATTCAAAAAAATAAGGGGGATGGATGTATATGATGCAGATGGTGAACCTTTTGGACACGTCCATGACATAGAGATAAATAAAACCACTTTGAATCCTACGAAATTGGTCATCCATAAAGGATTTTTTGGCGAGTATATGAGAGTCAACCTAAAGTATATCGACAAGATCACACCTGATGGGATACATTTGTGGATCAGCCCTGCAAAGAATCTGATCGGGACTAGAGTGATAGATGTTGAGGGAGACGAGATGGGCAAAGTCAAAGAGGCAGAAAGGGGAAAGGAAGGGGGGCTTGAATACATAAGAGTGGAGACTAGTGTGATAAAAACTAGGGATGATAAAGATGACCAGGTGGATACATATGCTGTACCTATGTTATCTTTCGAAGACATGAGTGTTACTTTACCTACGCCGTTGGAAGAGGAGAAAGTTGCAACTAGTATGGACATGGTCAAAGAATGCCTTCACATAGAAGCTGACGATATAATAGATGTAGGTAAAGATTGTGTTCGTCTGAAGAAGAGAAAAGAAGAATATATTGAATAATGTGTTTCCTCTTACGATATCTCTGATGAACTAAAACTTATATCATATTAGCCAATAGCAACAGTTGAGAACAAAAAAGCATCGATTGTTAGACCCTTGGTTGGAAATATGGAAAAGAAGAAAAATATGAAAAAGATAAAAGGTGTTTTGACATGACCGAGATCGAGGCTCTTCGAGAGATAGTGAAAGATGTAGACGAACGTCTTGAAGACAAAGACATGGTTCGGGAACTGGCGATGAAATCTTCAAGGACGATCAGAAGGATATCTAAAGAAGTAGTACAAAACATACACCGGAACAAGAATACCGACGTTTCTCTTAAAGAAGCTCAGGAAGAGATAAACAAGTTGAAGAGCATCATCGAGGGTCATCCAGAACTGCATCAGTCCGGTTTTCTCAGGAACGGTTATCAAGAGTACGCAGAAGCCCATATATTGCTATCTCTTTCTAAAGGAAAAAAACCTAAATCTCCAGAGGAATTGGATATCACACCTAGTTCCTATGTTCTCGGCTTAGCAGATGTAGTCGGGGAACTTAGAAGAATGATATTGGATGAATTGACTGAAGGAGATGTAGAAAAAGCGAGGGAACTGCATGAAAAGATGGAAGATATCAAAGATATGATAATGGACTTCGATTATCCTAAAGCTATAGTTCCCATAAGGAATAAACAGGACACCGCTAGAACCCTAGTAGAAAAAACTAGAGGTGATATAGCCAGCTCAGTAAGGAATGAAAAACTTACTGAGAAGATGGATGAACTCATGGATGAACTCGATTGAAAAGGCAAGCTCTATTCCCTTTCTCTTTCAAATATTATTTCTCCCTCATACTCGATTTTAAAAATTCGGTGGTAGGGTATCTGAGCTTCTTCAGTCTTGATGAAAGACCTGTTTAGTTCTTCGATTTCGGAACCATCCATAATTCTATAGTCATCGGGGGCTCCTCGATGAACGTAGTATATTTTTGCCTCTTCTAAAGAACTTTTGTACCTCCATTTAAGCTCGTTAAGTATATCCCGCGTGGTTTCCATCATTAACCTAAGATAAAGATCAGAATAAAAACTTATCCAAATTCGATTATTAAATGATTAAAGATGGCAAAAAAATAAAAATGTGAAAGAGATACCGCTATATGACAGAAAAGATCAGATGGGGAGAGATGAACAGATGGGAACTAGACCAGAGATCGGAGATGATCGATACAGTCATATTACCTATAGGTAGCTTGGAGCAGCACGGTCCTCACCTTCCATTAGATACAGACACTTTTGATGCGGAATATATAGTTGAAAAGGCTATTGAAAAGCTCGATCCTCCTAGACCACCTATCTTGCCTACTATACCTTACGGGATAAGCGATCATCATATGTCATTTCCTGGAACCGTAACATTAAATCCAGACACTCTTGAAGATATCATCATAGATTTAGGTCGGTCCGTCCTTCAACATGGCTTCTTCAAGCTCTACATCTATAATGGACACGGTGGCAACGAATCTTCGATAAAGACCGCTGCACAGAAGTTAAAGAAGGAGACAGGGATGTTGGTAGTGACCGATTCTTTCGAGAGCTTTTCTCCAGAAAGGAAAGAGCTCGTAGAGAGCGATAACGACGTGCATGCGGGTGAATTCGAAACTTCGCTCGTTTTGGCTGTTAGAGAAGATATGGTTGATAAGAGGACTATCCCAGAAAAAGAATTTGATTTTCCTGATCCGAAGATGGAATTCGACCATGAGCCTGAATTCAATTATACTTGGAATACACATGATTTGACAGAAACCGGTGTGATCGGGGACGCACAGAAAGCGAGTAAAGAAAAAGGTGAAGAGTTATGGGAAGCCGGCATTGAAAGGTTGAAAAAAAGAATAGAGACCGTTATTGATATATCTCACCATTTCGAATAAGAGGGCAGGAAAAATAGATGATAGAACTTTTGATACCAATATTGGCGTTCATACCCGCGATGTTAGCGAATTCTCTCGCTGTAGTATTTGGGGGAGGGATTCCAATAGACTTCGGGAACGAATGGGATGGTAAGAGATTACTTGGAGACGGAAAGACTTGGAGAGGACTTTTTGGAGGTGGCATCTTGGCGGGTCTGGTTGGTATCATCATCTATCTCGTTTCATCTCCTCATGTTTATCTTTATCCTTCTCTGCCGGAAGGCCTTATAGTCATATTCACGCTTTCCTTTGGTGCCCTTTTAGGAGATATCGGAGCGAGTTTTATAAAAAGGAGAAGAGGAATATCGAGAGGTAGAAGTTCACCCATAATGGATAGGTATGATTTCATCTTGGGAGCTTTTTTACTCATTTTCCTGGTAAATGCGGAATGGTTCTATGAAACATTCATTTATGAAAGGAGTTGGATCGGTACGATAATTATAATAGTGATTGTTCCATTTTTGCACCGTGCTGTAAATATATTAGGATATAAACTAGGCTTGAAAGAAGAACCTTGGTGATAAATATGTTGAAAGAGATGTTAGAGGATTGTGGAGCGATAAAGTACGGCGAGTTCACTCTGACTTCAGGGAAAAAAAGCGATTACTATGTAGATATAAAGTTGGCAAGTACTAAACCAGATATTCTAAAAGAGATAGCTTCCCAGATGTGCGATTATGTAGATGGCGATAAGATTGCTGGTATGGAGTTAGGCGCGGTCCCTATAGCTTCTGCTGTATCGCTTGAAGCCGATTTACCATTTTTGATGGTCCGAAAAGAGAAAAAAGGTCACGGAACCGCAGGAAGGATTGAAGGAAACTATGAAGAAGGTGACAAAGTGACGGTTGTTGAAGACGTGACCACTACTGGCGGATCCGCGGTAGAAACGGTAGAAGTGCTTAGAGATGTTGGTGTGGAAGTCGAAAAAGTATTAGTGGTCGTCGACAGAAAGGAAGGTGCTGAAAAAAGATTAAAAGAGGTCGATGTTGATTTGGTGCCGCTTATCACTGCCGATGAGCTGGTCGACGAAAGCTGAACTAGTAACATTTCGATAAGATCAGTTTTCCTCTATCTTTCTATCGAAGATCTCCCTTAGATATTTCATGGGAACGCTTCCAGCGTAAAGTATAGTATCATGGAAGAATTTTTCGTCGAAATCATCTCCCATCTTTTCTTTCACATCTTCTTTAAGTTCTTTGATCATTTGTTTCCCGAGTAGGTAACTCAATTGATAGGCCGGATTTTGGGTGTACCTCTTAACTTCTTTTTCCGCATCTTTCTCATCCATACCGACAGTATCCACTAAGTAATCGACCGCCTCGTCAAAAGACATCTTCCCAGTGCTCAACTTGACATCAACTATTATCCTAGCGGCTCTCCAAACAATGTCTTTAGCTTGTATCAGCCTAGCCTCCGGAGTATCATCGAATCCGTGATCTTTCATCATCTCTTCACAGTAGTGGGCCCAACCTTCTACGGTCTCAGTGGCATGGGAAAATAAGCGGAAAACGTCGTCATTTTCTACCGAGGCTGAAATCTGTAAGTGATGCCCTGGATATCCTTCGTGTACAGTAGTATTTCTTACATCCCAGTAAGAATAGTTCTCTAATCTATTTTGATTTTCGGGTGGAGTAACCATGTATATACCCTTTCTAATATCGTCGAATTTAGCTGGACCTATATAAGCGGCAAAAGGAATGATATTTCTCATGTATTCCGGCGTCTTTATCACTTCTATGTCTTCGTTTTCTGGTATCGTTGCAAGATCGTTCTGTTCGACAAATTCTTTAGCATCGTTTAGTCCTTCATCATACCACTCAAGTGCCTCTTCGAAGCTTTCGGGGACTTCAGATTCGACCTTTTCTACGGCTTCTTCTACATCTCCTTGTGGGGTGATCTTTTCGGCGTATCTTTCCATCTTCCCTTCAGCTTTTTCTAATAAATTTTTCCCTATTTCCAGTATTTCTTCCGAGTCATATCCCAATTTTCTCTTTTCTAGTAGTTCTTCGAATTTTTCTTCACCTATCGTGTAATCATCTTCACCTTCTCTTTTTTCCTCTTTCAACCATTCGATATAGTCATCAATCGCTTGATCAGCTTTATTCGTAGCTTCACTGACCTCTTTTAACTTTTCTTCTCCCATCCCCTCATCTTTTGCCAACATCTGGACCAATTTGAAAAGCATCGGTAACTGTTCCGCAGACTCTACGGCCATGTCTATCCATAATCTTACTGGATTCTTTAATCTAGATTTTTCTTCCTCTAGCATTCTAGGAACATCTTCTATCCTCGAAATTATATCTTCTAATCGCTCTTCAAGGGGGGCGAATTCTCTTTTCAATAAGAGGAGAAGAGAAGATCCGATTGTGTTTGGAGCGTGTGGAGCTTGCTCCCACTGTTTTAATTCTTTCAAATTGAATAGACGTAGATTGAAGATGTGCATTCCCAATTTTTTTGCTAACTCATTATCTTCATTGAGTTCTTCGTCATCAAAATCTTTTAGCTCTTCAAACCAGTTCTCCATCAACTCGATATCTTCTAGAATCTTTTCTTCCGTAAAATCGGGTAGCTTATGATCGTATTCATGCACCCCTAGATGCGTTGCAGCAATAGGATTTCTCTCGAGAAAAGTATCGAAAACTTCCTTTTCAAATTTGTTAAATTTTTCATCGGTATCCATCTTTATATTCTCCTTTTATTCGAATATAAACCCTCTTATTTAATAACTGCCTTTTAAATACTATAGATATTTCACCATTTGGTATCCGTCTTCCCCGTTAGTGTAGAAGTCTTCTAGTCTTTCTGTGATCTGGAACCCTCTCTTCTGGTAAAACTCGATAACTTTTCTACTCCCTACCCTGACCTCTAATACTATCTTTTTTACCCCGATCGATGAACTGACTTCAATAAATCTTTGTAGAAGTTCACTTCCAATACCTCGATTCCTGTACATCGGATGAACTGCCAACATCAAAACTCGAACACTCTCAGAATCTAGAATTATACCACATATGAATCCGGTTATGTCTCCGTTGATCTCGTAGACTAAAAAACCATTATTCCAAAGTTCTTTTATCGTTATGAATAATTCTCTATTGTATTCCTCCTCCAATGATATATCCGCGATATTTCGAACTTTTTGAAGGTCTTCTTTTTTGAACTTTCTTATTAACGCCATCTCTAGGGTAACTTAGAAAGGTTTTAGGTGTAAATACCATTTACCCTTTTAGTTAACCGTATTTTGGCATAAAAAGAAAGAGAGGAATAGACAATAGTATTAACAGTTAAGTACAATTGTAGCAAAAAAACATTGAATTTGTAAAATAAACAAAAAACTTATGTACGGTTGTATGTTTGTGCAAACGTAATAACGGTGTTACATTGCTAGACAAAGAGACCGTTACAAGACAGTCGATATTTGAAAGCGAGATCGATCGACGACCTGAGTCAGA
>CAYXPD010000006.1:0-11770 GCA_964466995.1 uncultured Thermoplasmata archaeon
CCTTCGGAACTTTATCTACAATATTTTTTCCCACATATGCCCCACCTAATGTCGCAGCTACCAAAAACGGCGCAGAATAGATCAATACGGTCTCAAGCCTAGCTCCTCCCCAAACATAAGTTATTATCCTGGTCGTGTCGATGATCAAAGATATAGCCCCTGTAGTTGCGATATAAACCGATTTCGGAAGTTTATAGGCCAAGAGGAACATCGACCTTATCTCTCCACCTATACCGGAGATGCCTGAAGAAAAACCGTACATGCTTCCGCCGAGAAGAGCATTCTTCTTGTTCGCTTTGACCTCGAAATCCTCCTTCACATGGATGAAGATCACATACAGGATTATGACCACCCCGATAGCTCTCGTCAATATCGAGTGCGGGATCTCCACTGTTAATCTGGCTCCGGTATAAGCGAGTAAGATCCCGGGAACTCCAAAGTACAGGATCAACTTGTAGATCATGCCCTCTCTGAACAGGGTGATCCTCCAGACATTGTTGAACCAGTGTATTATTCCTACAATCAATAAAGTAACAGGAGGTGGGAAGAAGAGTATAAATATAGGGATGAGAACAGTAGAAATACCAAAACCAGTGAAAGTTCCGAACATCGATGCGATGAATGTGCTCGCGATCAACAGGATCAGTATGGTTTCCATATCTTATAGACCATATTGATATAATCTGTTTATATATATTTTCGGATTCACATAATGAAAAGTTAGAGGTTTCGTAATGAAAAATCTATATATCGCAGTCGATATGGAATGACATAATGACGGTTGCCAGAGGAAAAGATGATTTACGGTGAAAATCTTGTTAAGAGGTTTAAGAAAAACTGAAAATACAGAATGCGATATCTGTGGAAAAGAAAGCACTAATATTTCAAGTTCTCTGCCGTTATGCCTGGAATGCATCCGAGAAAAGCCCGATAAATCGATCGAAATCGCTTCAAAGATACATTCTAAAACTAGAGAAGAAGCAGGACTGCCATCGCAGGTCCCAGATAGTCCTGAAGGAGTTGAATGTGACTACTGCGGAAACAACTGTAAGATCTCCGAAGGAAACAGAGGATACTGCGATTTATCTAAGAACGAAAACTGCGAGTTGACAAGAGAATTCGGAACTTACGAAAAGGCGATAGGTTCCTGGTACAGAGATAGACATCCGACGAACTGCGTCGCATCATGGTGCTGCGCTGGAGGATCAGGATCGGGCTTCCCCACTTATGCGAAAACACCTGAAGGCGATAAAGGATATAAGAGCGCAGCTGTCTTTTTAGGTTCGTGCAGCTATCATTGTCTTTACTGTCAGAACAGTCAATGGCGTAGACACGCTAAAGACAAAAAACCAGTTTTAGAAAAAGACGAACTGGTGGAAGAGATCTTATCTGACAGTTCTATCACCTGTATATGCTGGTTTGGAGGCTCGCCTGAAACGCAGTCCCCTTTCGTTCATGAAGTCTCTAAAGAACTTGTAGAGAGAGCAAAGGATAAAGACAGGATATTACGTGTATGTCTCGAAACCAACGGTAATTTTTCTAAAGATTTGCTGGACAAGATCGCTAAAATATCGCTCAAAAGCGGCGGTGGTATAAAGTTCGACCTTAAGGCTCGGGACGAAAATCTCAACCGCGTTCTATCAGGTGTTGATAACACCTCTACATATGAAAATTTTGAGCTGCTAGGCGAACTAAATTCAGAACGTAAAGAGCCGCCATTCCTAAGGGCATCGACCCTTCTCGTTCCTGGATATATAGATGTAAAAGAAATCAAGAAGATAGCTCGGTTTATCAGCGATGTCGATCCTACGATCCCCTACTCTCTTCTTGCTTATGGACCCGCTTTCAAACTAAACGATCTTCCAACGACTAAAAGAGACTTCGCCTTCAATGCTAAGAAGGCTGCTGAAAAAGAGGGGGTTGAAGATGTTAGAGTCGGAAACAAGCACTTGTTGAGCTAGTGATCCTATTTGAAGTATTCCTTCACCTCTTTCTTGAAGAGATAGAACAATATGATGATGCTTACTATGGTTCCTAGGATGATGTTAAGTAGACCTATTATAGCGAATATAATAGCAGCTATCCAAGCCCATTTCATCCCGTTCCACAGCCCATAGGCTATCCCAAAGTTAGCTATGCCTTCGACGATAACGAGAACTGTTCCTATAGTTCCAAACCTCTGTGGTAAAGCTGCTAATCCTAGTTGAGGAATCAACCCTAGTAGACTTAAAATGCCTCCAAACACGTATAGGACAGCGAGGAGGCTAACTCCAAATGGTCGGGCTTGGGATATCTTCCTCTCAAAGAATTGTTTAGAGGGATCGGTTTGGGGGTCTTGGGGCCCCAACTCCTGTTCCGCGTTTTTCTTATCTTCTCTTAATTCGTAACCACATACATTACAAATCGGCCGCTCCCCACTACTGATATCTACTTCTTGCCCGCAGTTAGGACAAAACTTTAATTCATCACTTTGAATGACATACAGTATACTCTTCAGTTTGGAATGATAGTTCTCTGCTGTCTTCTGGAAAGTTGAATGATGATACTTGATGAAAAAGAGCATAAGGATCAAAAATACTATCATGATAGAATATATACCTCCAAACCCAGAAACGATCACCACAAGCAAGATAGGAAAGTAGATCAGTAAACTTGCCAGTATCCACTCACCAAGGAAACTGAAGTCTATTTTCACCTTGCTCTTATCTTCTTCAAATTTGATCTTAGCTGTGCCTCTTTTATTATCCTTCCAGGACCACCAAGAGCCAAATTTTACCTCTATCTGTTTTCCTCCTTTACTTTCTATCTGGAAATCCTTATTTCTGTTTAACTGTTCGGTGACAGATTCATGTAATTTTTCGTCTGCTCCTTCCAATTCTATTTCTTTATTTATCAACATTCTCACTTTTTAAAGTCTATTCTTTCTTCCCGATAGGCATATATTTTAACCCAAATAATACATTTTCGCTAACGACCTTACTGCCTTGACCAAACCCCTTAGATGTTCCGGTTTTTCGAAATCTGTTTCTGAGGACTATTCAATGATATCAGTAGTTTCTAACTATCAACTTTTATCCCTATGATTTCAGATCACTCGATATTTCTTTTATATATTGTCTTTAGAATTTGGAAAGGAACATCGAGACAAAAAAACTATTACCTCAAACATAGATATTCTATTAAGGAGGTTAGGATGGAAAAAGGCCCAAAAGAAAGTATACCCGTTTCCGATTTGGACGAGATATTTAGAGTTCTGAAAGAAAAAAGGAGTGATGTTAGCATTAGAAAGGACTCTATGTCTATAGTGATAGAGGAGGGATCAAAGATATTACAGGTGAATAAAAAGGGTATAGTCAGAGGCTCCATGCCCCTCCATAGCTTCTATACTCAGAGTGCAAAAAGTATAAAGATAGGAGAGAAGGATATCGAAGTTCATTCTGAAGACGGAGAATATGTTTTCCAGATATAGTACAAATAGACCAAAGATCTTAAGATAACTACTTACTTGATATATCACTCAAATATCCCTCTCACTAAGCAGTTCTATCATATCCTCATGTATCTTTCCGTTCGAAACTAGGATCGTTTCCGCTTCTAATTCATGGTCTTTACCATCTATCCTGCTTACCTTTCCGCCGCTTTCCTCCACTAGGAGTGAACCGGCTGCAGTATCCCATGACTTGAGCCCTACAGCCCAAAATCCATCTAAGACACCTAGAGATAGATAAGAAAAGTCTACAGCAACTGATCCTGTTCTTCTGATCCCCTCAACCTTAGGCGCGATCTTATCGAAATATTCAAGATTTCTATTCCTACCGCTCTCGTCGTAAGGAAAACTTGTAGAAACTATAGATCTTTCTATCCTCTCAATTTCAGAAACAGAGATCTCTTTTCCCTCAACATTTGCCCCGTACCCTCGTTTCGCGGAGAATATCTTGTCTTCGACAGAATTGTAGACCACTGCGATCTCGATCTTCTCCTTCACTCTCAAGGCCAAGGAGATTCCGTAAACGGGTAGATTGTGTGCATAATTTGTGCTTCCACTTATAGGATCAATGTACCAGATATGATCGCTTCCTTCGATATCGGTAGATGTCTCCTCGGCTATGATATCGTGTCCAGGAAATTCTCTTTGGACAGCTTCGATGATCTCATTTTCTACTTCTCTGTCAATCTCAGTAACGAGATCGAACTTTGACTTGTACTCTATCTCCAAACTGCTCCGGATATTTTCCTTCAAGGACTCAACTGTAGACTCGACGGTCTCTACCGCGAAATCGAGTAGATCATCATCCATACAAAGACCTCATCCCGTGACATCTATCAAAAACTTTTTCAACTCTTCAGCGTCCGCATCGAATCCTCCGCCCTGGGCAAAATGCTTAGTTCCTCCGCCACCGCCACCGAACTCCTGACTCATCTCTTGAATAAGATCGTTAGCGTTCGTCTCTTCTACCTTATCTCCAACTCCTAGGACTACACTCAAAGATCCCTGCTCGTTGATTATCACCATCACCTCTTCTTCACCGACTTCGTCTTTCGCCTTGTGAGAAAGCATCTCATCATCCTCTGTTGAAAGAGTCTGGACCAATAGATTATAACCTTCTTTTTCAAATCTCTCGAAGTCCTCCAATTCCTTTCGTATCTTCTCGGCCTCTAGACGATCTACTTTCTCCTCCATCTCATCTAACCTTTCCAAAATCTGCCTTATCTTTTTAGGAAGGTCTCTCTCATTCGTGTCCAATGTCTCAACAGCCCTCAATATAGACCTTCTATCCCGATAATCTCTTTTCAAAGCTTCTTCGCCGAAAGAAAAAACTATTCTTGTTACGCCCTCCTGAAGTTTCTTCTTGCCTTCGACACGGATCCTTCCAACCTCTATCGTGTTCTCAAGATGAGTTCCGCTGCATACACCTCTATCCCAGTCTTCGACCTCGATGATCCTCACTTTTTCGCCTTCAGGTATCTCCTTCGCGAAGGCGATCTCCTCCGACTTTTCGACTTCTTCCTTATCCAATGTTTTCCATCTGACCGGTCTGTTCTGCAAGATGACCTTGTTGCAGAGCTCTTCCAACCTCAGCAGTTTCTTTTTGTCTATATGAGCCTCTGTTTCAAAATCTATCCTGGCCTTTTTCTCACCGATATCGAAGCCGGCATAATTGACTTCTCCCATGACCTCTCTACCTGCTCCGTAAACCACATGTGCTCCAGTGTGTCCTCGCATGCACCTGTATCTAAAATCTTCGTCTATCTTTCCTTCGACCGTATCTCCTATCTCTAGATCATGTTCTGCAAGGTGATGTACTATATCTTCTCCTTTCTTCTGAACGTCTTTTATCTCATAGCCTCCTAACGTGCCTCTATCCGGCGGCTGTCCGCCTTCTTCAGGATGAAAATACGTTTCAGCCAATATCACTTTACGACCTTCAACTTCTTTCACTTCGCTTTCAAAATTCATCTTCTTGGGCTCTTCCCAAAATGGAGGATGATATGTCATAAAATAAAAAAGAGGGTTGCAGTCTAAAAACGTTTTGTTTTCCTTCTACATCTCCCAAAAGAATTTACCGTCCTCTATTATCACTTCGTCATCGATCTTTAAGACTCCTTCACTCATGTCTTTTATCATGTCTACATGTACTGCACTTTCGTTCTGTTCCCTATCTTCTCCAACACATCTTGGATAAGACCTTCCTAGAGCGAGATGGATAGTGTCTCCCATCTTTTCATCAAACAGCATATTTTTGGTGAATACGTCGATACCTCTGTTCGTTCCGATGCCCAGTTCGCCTAATCTCTTGGCACCTTCGTCAGTCTCCAATATATCTTTTAAAGCTTCTTCATTTTGTTCAGCTGAGAATTCAACGACCTCACCATCTTCGAACTTCAATCTTACACCGTTGATCTCATTGCCTCGATGTATCAAGGGTTTATCGAAAAGAATCGTACCTTCAACGCTGTCAACGACTGGAGCAGTGAACACTTCACCGCTCGGCATGTTATGATCGCCGTCGGAATTCACACCGAACATGCCATCGATTTTCATGGTGAGTTCAGTTTCAGGTCCTTCTATGTATATTTCTTCACCTTCATCTAATTTGACTTTCAGGTCTTCTTGGAGATCATGTATTTCCTGCCAATCACGTAATATAGCATCATAAACGAAATCTTTGTAATCATCCAAAGACATACCTGCCTCCTGAGCCTGTGCATTGGTTGGATGTTGCGTCCCACACCATCTTTTAGATAATGTTTCCTCCCGGATAGGTTCACGTGCCTTTGAATATTCCGCTAGTGTCTCACCTGGTACGTCACTCATAGCCTTTAGATTTGGATCAGAACTGATCCCTATGAGCACGTCCGCTTCCTCCATCAGAGCTAGAACGTGTTCTGGAGTTTCGAACTCGCCTTCAAAATTCTTCAGATAAGCTCGGTTCGCTTCATTTGAGGAGTAAAGAGTTACCGGTTTGGCTCCTTTTTTAGCTATCTCTTTCTTCAAAGCTATAACCAGTTCTTTCGCTTCTTCACTCGCCTTGATTACGACGTTGTCGCCTTCTTCTACCCCAGTACTCCAATCTACCAATATCTTTGCATGTTCTTCGATCCTTTCATCCATATCTCGTTCACCTTCATTTGCATCTGTCTGCAAAGGGGAAAATATCAAGGATTATAAAATACCTTGGCAAATCTTCTCACCTTTGAACGAACAAAAATTGTTTTTAGTTCCCTCTACTTATACATTGCAGATAAGATGGTCAGGGATTTACCTAAAAACATCGAAGATGGAGACAGGATCAGGATAGAGAAAGATGATAGGAGTTATGAAGGCATATTGATGCCTCATCACCGTTTCAGCGGAGAGGATATCATCACTCTTAAACTCGATAACGGCTACAATATAGGGATAGAAGCGGGTGAAGAAGTTAAAGTAGAATTGGTCGAAAAGAAACAAGAGAAGCCGGGAAGAAGCGGGAAGAGAGTGGAGAAAGATGAAGACAAACCTGATGTATCTATACTCGGAACTGGAGGGACCATCGCCAGTTATGTTGAATACAGCACTGGAGCTGTACATCCTGCTCAGGATGCTGACGACGTCCTTTATTCAAATCCTGAGATCGCTGAAAGATGTAATCCAGAGGTAGATATAGTTTTCAGCAAATTGAGTGAAAACCTTCAGCCTGACGATTGGATAACTATCGCGGATAGAGTCATCGAGAAGTTGGAAGGAGGGGCAGAAGGCGTGGTCATCTCTCACGGTACAGATACGATGGGGTATACCGCAGCTGCACTTTCATTCCTGCTTGAAAATCTTTCCTCTCCCGTGGTATTGGTAGGTTCCCAGCGCTCAAGCGATAGACCTTCAAGTGATGCTCACTTGAATCTTTTGGGAGCTATCGAAGTCGCGAAGAGTGATAACCCAGGCGTCTTCGTCGTTATGCACGACAGTATCTCAGACGAGAGATGTGCCATACATAAAGGGACTAAGGTCAGAAAGATGCACACCAGCAGAAGAGACGCCTTCGAGTCCGTGAATGAAGAACCAGTAGGGATGGTAGATCCAGCCACAGGCGAAGTCGAATTTGATAAGGAATCCGAACCGGCAGAAAAACCGGTCCGCCGTAAAGGAAGTATAGTTGAGGACGTATCATTATTATATGCGAACCCAGGGATGGATAAAGAAGATATCAGTGGAATGAGAGGAAAAGAAGGTATCGTTATTGCGGGAACCGGATTAGGTCACGTCAGGACCGATCTCGCTGATGAACTTGAAGACCTGATCCAAGGAGGAACCCCGGTCATGATGACAAGCCAGTGTATTTTCGGTACGGTCAACCTGAACGTTTATTCCGCAGGAAGAGAACTTTTGGAAGCAGGGATCATTTCTGGCAAAGACATGCTGCCCGAGACCGCCATGGTCAAACTCATGTGGGCCTTAAGCCTTGAAGAGGACACAGAAAAAGTCATGAAGAAAAATATAGCAGGAGAAATAACCGACAGGAGGATCAGGTGATAAGATGGAGAGGGATTACGAGGAACTCGGATTGAAAGTCGGTCTTGAGATACATCAACAATTGGACACCAAAAAACTGTTCTGCGATTGTAGTTCAGTGCTGGTCGAAGAAGAGGATTTAGAGGTCGTAAGAGATCTACGGCCTACGGAAAGTGAACTCGGAGAGGTGGACAAAGCTGCTCTTATGGAAGCTCAAAAAGGTCTCAAATTCAGATATCAAGCTCCTCAAAAATCAAGTTGTCTCGTTGAACTGGACGAGGAACCTCCGGATGGTCCCGATGAAGAGGCTTTAGATCTAGCCTTGACCATGGCGTTATACACTGATGCGGACATAGTAGACGAGATCGCCTTCATGAGAAAGATAGTGATCGATGGGTCTAATACCACCGGATTTCAGAGGACCGCGCTCATTGCAACCGACGGTGCCTTAAAAGTCGATGGGAAACAGATAGGCATCCCGACTATGTGCCTTGAAGAAGATGCCGCTAGGAGTATAGAGAAGAAGGAAGAGGAAAAAGTCTACAGGTTGGACAGGTTAGGGATACCTCTAGTCGAGATAGCGACTGACCCTGATATGAACTCCCCAGAAGAGGCTAAGGAAGTAGCTCAGAAGATCGGAGGTCTCTTCAGAGGTACGAAGAAGGTGAAGCGCGGGATCGGCAGTATAAGAGAAGATCTGAACGTATCCATTGAAGAAGGAGCCAGGGTGGAGATGAAAGGCGTTCAAGAGTTGGATATGATCCCTGAATATGTAGAAAAAGAAGTGGAGAGACAGATCAAACTTCTAGATATCAAAGAAAAACTAGATTCGAGAAGTGCTGAGGTAGTGGACAAGATCTATGATGTTACAGAAGCTTTCGAAGAGTGCGATAGCGGGATAATCAAAGGTAATCTCGATGCTGGAAAGGGTGTGTATGCTGTAAAACTCACAGGTTTCGAGGGCCAACTGAGAGGTGAAGAAGGAGAAGCGCTGCTGGGTCCGGAACTAGCGGAGTACGCCAAAAAGACAGGCGTCGCTGGGATATTCCACAGCGACGAACTACCGAAGTACGGCATAGAAGAGGAAGAGATCCGATCCGTAGAAAATGAACTCGATATAGCTGAAGATGATGCTTTCGCTCTTGTCACGGCTCATGAAGAACAGTCCCAAGAGGCTCTTCAAAAAGTCATCGAAAGAGCGAGGATGGCTCTCGAAGGAGTCCCAGAAGAGACCAGGCAGGCCCGAGCAGACGGAACGACGGTCTTCATGAGGCCTTTGGCTGGAGAGGCTAGGATGTATCCTGAAACCGACATACCGCCTAAAGATATAGATGAAGAAAGATTGGAAAGATTGAAGAGTCAACTGCCCGAAAAACCTGAGGAAAAGATCGTAAGGTTCCAGGAGGAATATGACCTTAATGAACAGCAGAGCGAACAGCTTTTCAAGAAGGGATACGACGTCCTGTTCGAGAAGTGTTTGGAAAGATGCGATGATGCTTCTGTGATAGCAAATACATTCCTACATACTTATCCTGATCTCAAGAAGGAAGGATATGAACCTGAAAAGATAGAGAGAGAAAAACTTTTTGAACTCTTCAAGAAATACGATTCCGGTGATTTCGCGAAGGAAGGTATCCCTGATCTTTTGAAGGAAGTTTCAAGAGATAAGAGTATCGAGGAGGCGGTGAAAAGCGCCGGCCTTGAAACAGTCACTGAGGAAGATATAAGGGAACTCATAATCGATGTGGTAGAAGACAGGATAGATTTCGTAGAGGAAAGGGAGATGGGCGCTATAGGACCGCTTATGGGAGTCGTGATGGATGATCTGAAAGGTAAGGCCGATGGAGAAAAGGTCAGCCAGATCTTGAGAGAAGAGATACAAAAAAGAATCGGATAGATATGATGGATAAGATAGAAGAATTGAAAGATGAGGAAGATATAGAAGGATTGATCGAACTCCTTGAAGAGAACGAGATCCGTATAAGGGAGGAGACTGTGAAAGCTCTGGGGATGATAGGTGCAGAAGAGGCTCTTCCCCATCTTCTAGACCGGTTGAGAGAGGACCACGCATCCACAGTAAGAGCTAATGCCGCACTAGCTCTGAGCAATTTTGAGAGTGAAGAGTGCAAAACTGCTCTAAAAGAGGCTGCGGAAGACGAAGATTGGGAGGTCAGACACGACTCGGCTATAGCGATGGGAAATTTCCGTGATGATGGTGTAGAAGAAAAGCTCTGTTCCTTGATAGAAGATAAAGAGATAGAAGTCAGGAAAAAAGCCATCGATTCTCTTGGGGAGGTCGGTGATGAAGACATGATATCCGAGATCGAAAAATATCTTGATGATGAAGACCTTAAAAAGAACGCCGCTAGAGCGATAAGTAAGATAGGGACTGAAAAAGCCGTTGAGCCACTAGAGATGATGTATTCTGACGGAGACCAAGAGATGAGAGAGATCGTGATACAGGGCATAGGAAAGATCGACACGGAAGAGACTTCGTTAGTAATTTTAGACGCGCTTGAAGACGAGAGTTGGAGGATAAGAGAAGACGCAGCCAAGATATTGGGGGAAAAGGGAGATGAGGAGTTTGTCTCCTATCTGGTAGAAAGGCTAAAAGATGAGAAGAACTACGTGGTCGAAGCTGCACTCAGAAGTCTAGGGAAGATCGATGGTGGGGATGTATTAGAAGAGGTGAAGGAAAAGATCGATGACGAGGAACCTAGTATAAGGATCGCTGCGGCTGACGCATTAGAAAGTCTCGATACAAAGGAGTCTGCTGAATCTCTGTTAGAGCAGATCAAGAGAGAGGAGCATCCAAGAGTACTCTGGTCCATCTCCGAATCTTTATCAGGGATATCCAAGGATAATTTGAAGGATCTCGAAGATGAGATAGATTCAGTCACTGAAGACAAGGATATCTTCGTCTCCGTGGCTATGGCTAAAGCCGGTCTTTCATCCTATACTGATGAGCTGATACCCGCTCTTGAATCGGAGAGGTGGAAGATAAGACAAAAAGCCACTGAGGCATTTGGTAATTTGAAGATCAAAGATCTGAACAAGCGGGATAGAAAGAAGGTTGTCAGGAAGCTCCGCGACCGATTGAATGATAACGATAAATGGGTGAGAGCGAGAGCGGTGAAAACACTAGGAAAGATAATCTCCGAGGCAGGAGAAGATATCGATCAAGAAGAGATCCAAGAAGAAATCTTAGAGATGGAAAAGTTAGAAGCGGATGAAGACGTTTTAGAAGCTGTACGAGAGGTGAAGGATAAATGGAAAGAGAATTTTTGATGGTTCTGACCACTACGGAAAGTGAGGAGGAAGCGGAAAAGATCGCAGAAGAGTTGATCGAACAGAACTTTGGTGCATGTGTTCAGATATACGGTCCTATCAAGAGCACTTATTCGTGGGAAGGTGATCTCGTGAAAAGTGAGGAATGGATGTGTTTCGTGAAGACCCGTTCCGACAAGTTCAAAGCCGTGGAGAACAAGATCAAAGAATTACATAGTTATGAAAATCCAGAAATAGTCGCTTTCCCCATCACAAAGGGTAGTGAAGAATACTTTAGATGGGTCGACGAAAACGTAGGTTGAAAAAACGATGAAAATTTATTTATCTACTCTCTCTTTTGTCCTGCTAGAATGAACCAGGAGTTAATTGTAACGGTCATTATACTCGTTGGGTCAGCTTTTATCCCGTCTCTCGCATATCTTATATGGATAAGAAACGCAGAGTTCTCAGTGAAGAAGAGCTGGTCTAAGCTCGCCAAGACTTTTTTCTGGGGTG
>CAYXPD010000007.1:0-11433 GCA_964466995.1 uncultured Thermoplasmata archaeon
GGAGAAAATGCACTAACTAAATTTGCTGAGAAATACAGTTGGGAGAATAGAGCTCAGAAAATAATGGGAAAGATTCCTGAGAAATTTAACTAATTCTAATAAAATTAGGAATCAAAGATTGGAGAGGAACTATCTATGAAGAATAAGATCGAAGGGGTGAAAAAAGATATGAAAAAATTTTTGATGAGGTATTCACCTTTTCTGGCAAAAAAATTGATAAGCATATATCATAGATATGAGAACCTAAAACATGACCTACAAGTCAAAATAAACACTTTCAGTCATGATTACGAATTGCCTTCCCCCGATGAAATTTATTGGATAGACCCTGACAGGATTACATATCACACTGATTATGGTTCTGATAAAAATATGAAAGATAGGGTATTCGATAAGGTAAAAGATAAAGGAAAGGTGTATGATGGCGATTGGGACAAAACAGATTTTAAATTTACTGATTTAGATGTGTATCAGGGTTTTGAAGACCGTATTAAAAAAAATAAGCCTTGGGATGAAACCGAATTTTTTGAGATTAGTATTTCAAGACTCGAGAATGAGGGAGTCGTTTGGGGATGTAGAAATGAAAAAGAACTACGAGAACACTTCGAATATTTGGATAAACTAATAAATAATATTAGGGAGGAAGGATATTTTTCACAAGAAGAAATAAGTGACGAGCTTTCTTTTAATAAAAAAGAAGAAGTAACAGTCAATATTGGAAGGGATGGTGATTTTCTTTTTCAAGATGGAAGGCATAGACTTTCCATAGCTAAAATTCTAGGGATTGAGAAAATCCCTGTGCAGATCTTAGTTAGACACGAAAGATGGGTAAAATTTAGAGAAAATGTGATAGAATTAGCTGAAAATGAAGGAGGTCTAGAACAGCCCTTACTCCATCCGGACCTAAATGACATACCGGCAAAGAAAGAGTGTGAGGAAAGGTTTGACGCTATAAGAAAGGACCTAGAAATCGAAGAAGGTATGGTTTTAGACCTAGGTACCAATCTAGGTTATTTTTGTCATAAATTTGAAGACATTGGTTTTGATTGTATAGGTTTAGAAGAAGATATTAAAAAGCATGAGATCGCTGAAAAAGTAAAGATAGCTGAAGGTAAAAATTTTGAGTTGATTTATGGAGATATTTTAGAGGAAGATGCTATTAATAAGATAAAAAACAATCATTTTGAAGTCGTTTTAGCTTTAGATAGATTTAACCATTTTTTGGAGAACGAGGAAAGTTATAAAAAGATTAAAAATTTATTGAAACAACTAAATATGGAAGTTATGTATTTAGGCGAGACAAAACTAGAAGAGGGTTACAAAAATCATTCAGAACAAGAACTTGTTGATTTTATTTTGTCTGAAACTAGGTTAAATCATAAAGAAGAAATTTACAAGGATAAAGATGGAAAAAGAATATTTCGATTATACTGATGGATTAGGTCGATATCTATGAAAGTATGTTTTATTCTTGGAAACAGTTTTTTAGAAAAAAAGGGAGGTGCGGAGATACAAGCTTTTCAATTAGCCAAATATCTTTCTAATTCTGGACATGATGTTTATTATATTTATGAAGGGAAAGAAGATAATAATTTTAAAAAATATGGTATAAAATGGTTTACTATCAAAAGATGGTTTCCTGGGACTTTAAAAAAATCTCCTATTATAACATATATTAAAATGAGAAATATTTTAGATTCTATCGAACCAGACATTATTTATAAAAGATCGGCTCAGAGACATACTGGTTTTTTAGGCGGATACTGCAAGAGAAGAAAATCGAAGTTGGTTTTTGCTGTTTCGAGCGATAACCAATGCAAATCATTTTTTAGAAATGATTATTTTCTATTTCCATATGATTTTTTAGTAGAAAAATTTAGAATTTATGGTGTTCGTAATTCAGACTTGATTATAGCTCAACACGAAAAACAAAAAAACATGTTGAAAGAGAATTTTAATTTAGATAGTATTGTAATACCAAATTCTCACAAAGTACCGGAAGGACCTTTTAAAAAAGAAAAACCACCTATCATTTCTTGGATAGCTAATATCAAAAAGTGGAAAAAGCCAGAGCTTTTTTTAGACCTTGCTGAGAAGTTTGAGGACTATTCTGCAAAGTTTATCATGGCTGGAAGACCCGCTGTGGACGATGATTATCAACAATCTATCGAAAGTAAAGCAAATTCATTATCTAACACTAAATATCTAGGAGAAATATCTTTTGAAGAAACAAATAAATTGTTATCTAAATCAACTATATTCGTCAATACGAGTTTGCCAAGGGAGGGATTTCCAAATACGTATATACAAGCTTGGATGAGAAATACTCCTGTCGTAACTCTTAATTTTGATCCAGATGATATCCTGAAAGAAAAAAAGATAGGGATTCACTCTAATAAATTTGAAAAACTCGTAAGTGATGTAAAGTATCTATTAGAAAATAAAGATGTTAGGGATGAAATGGGTGAGAGAGCTAGAGAACATGCTGTGAAAAATTATGATTTAGAAAAAATTGGTAAAAAATACTTAGAAATTTTTGAAGAGCTTGTAGAAAAGGTATGAAATCAAAATCTCCAAGTCTTGGGTTATGTGATTGGGTGATATATATGATTGAGAAAGTTGAAAATATAATTAAAAATCTTAAGTCACTTCCTTTCGACATATGTAAAATAATTCATCACCGAAATCATATAAATTATAATAACTTGCCAAAATATATAAAATATCAATATTTCAGAGAAGAATGGGAAGGAGAAAAAATTGAGTCTATGGTTTATTATAACTTCATCAGTTATCATCTATATAGAAATGAATATATCTTTGAGAGACTTAAGACCTATTGGAAAAAATATAGACATTACAATATAACTCTAAAAAAGATAAAAGAGAATTTTAAATGTCAAAAAAAGTTAAATATCCTAGATATAGGATGTGGATTTACCTCGATACTTAATATTCTAGATTTTGGTAATAAATATGGGATTGATATCGGACTTGTCGAACTTTCAAAAAAGGGATTTGATCTAGATGATCAAATACATTGGATATCAGGAGATGGTGAAGAACTCCCTCTAAATTCCGATTCTTTTGATGTCATTTTTTCTACTAATTCATTAGATCATATGCCGAATACCGAAAAATGTATAGAAGAGATAAAAAGAGTATTAAAAGAAGGAGGACTTTTTGTTCTTATAGTCGATGTTTTTGAAAAAGAATGTGGATTTAGAAATATGAAACATCCTAATTCTTTTACTAAAGAAAATATAATTCAAATGCTAGATGAGTTCAAAATGATAGAGATTACCACGGATAAACAGAGAGTAGGGGTTTCAAAGTATATCAATTCAACATCAAAGGATAATCATGAATCTGAGAAAATTAGTAATGATGATGATAGAAATCAATTGTTTTTAATTTGTTCTAAAAATCAAGAAAAGTAAAAATAAAATATTATATAATTATAAATATTATTCTCCGTATTTTAACTCCTCTGATTTTACTTTATATATCCTTGTTTTTTCAACAAATAATACGAATAGAAATTTATTATTAGACTGCCTACCGTGTAGACAACAAGCGTTGAATATGCTATCCCGATGAGACCATATATTGAATATAATACAACATTTAGAGGTATATTGATGCTTGCCATTATCCCTTTTCCGATCAAGACAACTCTTTCATTTCCCGTAGCCTGAACTGCCTCAGTGAAAGGAAGGGTTGAGAACCAAGCTACCATGTAAAATATTAAGACTCTTAAAATATTTCCAGATTCGGTGTATTCATCTCCAAAGAAAAAATCAACAGCAGGTTCGGCTAGGAAAAAACCAATAATCCCCAGTATAAATGCACTGAGTGCAAATAAAAGCGAATATTTCATTACAAATTTTTTCCTTATGGTTCCATCATGAAGAGTTTTAACCGCTATCGGAAAAAAAGCTTCCCCTATCAAATTTTTTAATATGTTAGCCTCCCGAGCCAAGGTATAAGCTACGCCATAGATCGCTACCTGAGGAGCCGTTCCGAGAAAAGATATCATAACTAAATCTACCCTCTTATGTAATCTACCTACAATACCTATAGCCGAGAAAACTATTGATGGTTTGATTACACTTTTATCAAAATCCAATTTTGAGAAAATATCGAATTTAACTATTTTTCTAGACCTATAGAATCGGAGTAGGAAATCTAATAAACTCGTGCCTACGGATATGATGACGATCGTAAAAAGACCGTATCCTAGTAAGAGAAAGAGAATCGATAATCCTACAAAAAGAACATTCCTTATTATCTGAAAGATTGCTAGATACTGCATCTTTTCGCTGAACTTATAGATGGTATTTACGTACCCTCTAAAACTGTTAGAAAACAGTTTAAGACTAAAAATCGCAATAAACAATTTTGTTGTCGTAGCATAATTTGTAAATAAAGAAGCAACCAACATAGATGAGATCGCGATAAAAACAAATAGAGATTGAAGGCCTATTGTTTTATTTAATATTTCATCCGCATTTTCTATGTCTTTACTGCATTTCCTTATCAACACTTTTTTAAGACCTGTGAATGTCAAAAGTTTGAACAAACCTGCAAAAGCCCCGATCGTAACGTAAATCCCATAATATTCTGGACCGAGATATCTAGCTAAGTAAATGAACCCTATAAAACCAATTGCCTGAGATATAATAGTACCAATCGTAAGGTAAGAGAAGTTTTTCAAACCCCTTTTTATTTTACTCATCTTCTACCTCTCTTTATAACCTAAAAAGATTTTAAATTATCTAATCTACTCTCAATGATTATTAAATATAATTTAAATATTTGCATTACCATCTCTTTCAGTAAAATAACAGGGTGAATTCTAAATTTACAAAACTTTACTAAAAAGAAATATATGATGTATTCCCTTCATGGTGTAAAAATGAGATTTATTGAGTTCATCGGATCTCCAGGTGTCGGTAAATCAACCATTCATTCTAAGTTGATCAGTCATGAAAATCTCTGGGGCGGAACGGAAGAAGACGCGTTAAAACGCAATTTTTTCAGAGAAGAAACACAAAAATATCAAATTTTATTTAGAGTTCTACCCAGACCTTTACAATCCACTATCGAAAATAAAATTTTAAAAGACCGTTATTCTAACGCAGCTTTCACGGAATTTGTAGTCGAAAATCCTGATTTCTTGAAGCTCATGGAAAGATCTTTGAAAAGAGTCTCGAAAGAACAACCAAATACAGAAAAAAATAAAAACTCTTCAGTTAGACCTGATAAAGTTGTAAGTTGGCTAAAACAAACCGCAGAATCATATCAGTTGAGTATCTCCATGAAAAAAGAAGATGAATTATTAATTCTAGACGAAGGATTTTGTCAGAGAGCCCACTCTCTATTGTGGAGATATAATACATCCCCCTTTTCTTTAAGGGAATATTTTCAGATCGTGCCAATACCTCAAATTTTGATACATCTAGATGCTTCAGCGGAGATCTGTTATTCTCGCCAAAATGAAAGAAAAGATATAACTTATAAATCTCATAAACTTGATATTATTGAAGAGTCGCGCCAAATTTGTTTCGAAATAACTGATTATCTTAAATCTAATCATGATACGAAAGTTATCTATGTGGAGAATACTGGAACTATTATTGAGTCTGTAGAAAAGATAAAAAGGAGTTATAAGGTCAGGAGCTAATGTAATAATATTTTTAAAAAGTCTAAGAACCAATCTTTAAACCGATCTTTACGGATGATATAAAACTGGTGACTTGAATGGTAGAATGGGATCCAAAGAAGATAAAAAAATGGAAAAAAGGAATAGATTGGATAAAAACCATTATAAACATTATAATCATAAATTTAAAAACGTTCTTAGGTCTGAATATAGTAAAAGAACCTTTTGAATTAATATGGCTTCCACCAGAGCAGATAAGATGTATAGCAAAAAATAAAGAAGATCTATTGTTTTCTTCAAAAGATCTTAAGATAATTAATATGGGAAAAATAAAGAACGGAAAATGGGATACCAAGGAGGAGAATTTCAATAAATCAGCTTTGTTTATAAGTATCAAGAAAAAATTTCTAGAAGGGGTTAAATGGGAAAACACCCCTATTTATGACCTAGCAAAAACAAGGATAAAAGAAGAGAACAAGCATATATGGACTTGTACTAGTATTGATGACCTAGATAATAAACTAGATTCTACCGAAGCCCTATATAAAGAAATAAAAAATAAAGGATATAAAACCCAGAGAGAATTGGGGAGTTTGAATAGATACGACGAAATAAGAGTAGCAATCTCCCGAGATGGAGAAGCATTATTTCTCGAAGGAAACCACCGTCTAGCTATAGCTAAATTATTAGATTTGGATAAGATTCCTGTTTTGGTATCAGTTTGGCATAAAAAATTCATAGACGAAGTCAAAAAGGAATATCCTAATAAAGATCTAACTCCAAAGTTCTTATCACAATTTTTACAAACTAATCAAGATTGATTTTATAAGAAAGTGATCGTGAAGCTTTACTTTTATCTAAATTTTTTAGATCATACGCCCTCTTTCTCAGCGTTAGTTATGTCTCTAGCTTCCTTTTAAGCCAAAACATTGCTGCGATATACCCTCTCAAAACTTTCATAACCAAAGCTTTTTTGAATTCTTAATAATTAATAGGACCTTTTTCGACCCAATTTTTGTCTTGCTATTTTTCAAAAAAATTTAATAGGAATAAGGTAGTATGGAAATTGAGGGTCAAAAATATGCCCAATATGCTCTTTGAGGACAAAGAGTCTAATCATATAAATGAATGGGTTCAGTCAAATCTCAAAGAAATTAAAGAGGATTATGGAGGGAAATTTATAGCAGTTTTAGAAACGGAAGAGATACTAGTAAAAGAACAATATGTGGAATTATTACATGAGCTTGAAAAGAGAGAAGTAAACTTAGAATCTGTGACTATAACAAATATCCCAACCGAGAAGAAGTGAAATTAAATTCGTTTTTTTAGACATCTAGATTTAATCGTTATTTTAGAAGGGGCTGTTAAAAAGGTATCTCATAGTCTTAGATATTAAAACCTAAAAAACTATTGTAGTTCTCTTTTATCTTACAAATAAAGCAGAAATCCTTTTGACGTAAGTATAAAGGTCGTTAAGATCGAAAAGATTGAGGAATTCTCTGAGACGAGATAGCCAAAGCTGTGCAAATTATGGATCTATTTAGGGGATGAGGAAGTAAAATCAGCTGCTCAATTGCCATACAATCATTCTATAGAAGAATTCAAAAGATCATCTCGCCGTTTACGAAGGCTTGAGTCCTTTCATCATCTGGATCTTCGAATATATTTTTGGTTTTGTTCCTTTCAATGATCTTACCATCAAAAAGAAAAGCCGTTGAAGAGGATATCCTTTCAGCCTGGAATAGATTATGAGTTACCATCACCGCTGTAGAGTTCTTCTCATCGACGTACCATTTTACCGCATCTTCAAGTACACTGATATTGTAAGGATCAAGATGTGCTGTAAACTCATCAAGTAGCAAAACGTCAGGCTCAAAAACTGTAGCTCTCGCAAAGGCCATCCTTTGTAACTCTCCACTTGATAGCGTTCTAGCCATCCTATCAGAGAACTCTAAGAGGTTCACATGTTCTAAAGCCTCTTCTACCCTACCTTCTATATCATCCTCGTCACGGAGCCTAAGAGGATAAGCGACATTGTCACTTACGGTTTTGTTTAAAGGATACGGTTTTTGTGAAAGGAGAGCCATCTTCCGCCTTGCTTCAAGATCTGAATTCTTTTTGAACTCTAAACGTTTGTCCATCAACCAAACTTCTCCACGGTCTGGAATCATAAGACCATTTAGGATCTTCAATAGAGTGGTTTTACCCACACCGCTAGGACCAATTATTGCCAATATTTCACCCTCATCTATCGATATAGATAGATTATCTAGGATTTTTTCATCGCTGAAGCTCTTGCAGATTTCTTCGGCTCTTATAGTCGTTGCGCCACTCACATCTTCACCCCCTTGTCCTGATAACGCTTCAGGATAAAGAAAACGAAGAGAGCAACGGAGAGCAGGATACCGCCCAAGATCAGGGCGTATGCAAAATTGCCCCGCCTAGTTTCAAGGACTATAGCTGTGGTGAGAACACGGGTGTGCCATCTGATGTTGCCACCGACCATTATAACTGCTCCTACTTCGGCAATTGCTCTACCGAAGCCCACCATGATAGCCGATATCACCCCTACCCGTGCTTCGTTAAGTACTGTCTTAGCGGTCTGCCATCTATCAGCACCTAATGTCATCGCTGTCTCTTTAACATCTTTCGCAATATCTGATACCGACGACATGGTCAGTCCAGTCACTATAGGAAAGACAAGGACCATCTGAGCCAATATCATTGAGGTAGGTGTGAAAAGTAGATTTAGAGATCCAAGAGGGCCCTCACGAGAGAGCATCAAATAGATTATTAGACCTGCGACCACCGGAGGAAAACCATAGAGAGTGTAAGTAACTGTTCGGATGATCTCCTTCCCTCTGAACTTCTTTAGCCCTAGTATAGTTCCTAGAGGTACTGCCATTATAGAGGCTAAGATCGTGGCGGAAACAGATACGAAGATCGAGAGCAGGGTAATATGCAGTATTTCGGTAATCATCTTTTCCTCACCTCAGTTAGTATTTTTGGCATTTGCGGTGAATACCTTTTCTCCCTCAATTGTGTAGTTATCGATCCTCTCCTGTATTTCGTCCGAAATGATCCATTCGGCGAATTCTTCGGCGAGTTCGGGTTGTCTAGCATCATAACTTGGAATAACACCATATTGATTGTAGAGGGTTGTTTCGTCTCTCACGAGGATTTCTAGGTCGGCTAGTTTTTCTTTTAAAGAAAGATAAGTGGCTTCGTCGGTCAAAGTGTAGGCATTTTTTTCACTCGTTATCATGAGCGTATCCCCCATACCTTGTCCGAGTTCTTTGTACCAATCAGATTCTTCGATATCTTCATAATCAAACATCGTTTTTCCCCATAATTCCTTTTCCTTCACATGAGTTCCAGAATCATCACCTCTTGAACAAAAAGTTGCTTCTTCATCATGCAATCTTTCCAAAGCACTTACTGCGCCATCCATGCCCTCAACTCCTGCAGGATCACTCTGCGGTCCTACGATCACGAATTCGTTAAACATAACGTCGTATCGAAGGGTCCCATGACTTTCGTTAACAAATTCTTTCTCCAATTCCGGAGCATGAACAAATAATACATCGGCGTCACCTCGTCTGCCCAATTCAAGGGCTTGTCCTGTGCCGGTTGCCATTATTTTTAATCTCACATCGTGCTCCTCCTCAAAGATAGGGATTATCTCATCTAAAAGACCGGAGTCATACGTGCTAGTAGTAGTCGCCAAAACCATCTCATTTCTAGGGGTTAGCCTCCTGAATGCTATAATACCGGCAGTTATCAGGATGATCGAGATAATCATCACGGCGATCTTTTTTCCATTATTTTTCACCGGCCAAAACATTATGCTTTAGTAAACATATTGGTTATAAATATATTTTGATTTTTGACCAAGTTCAATTAGTCGAGCAGGTAAAATATTCTTTAACTGAATGAAAATTATTGAAGTCAGTAATTATTTATACCCAAATCGAACATCTCACGAGTAAAAAGGTGATATAATCAAACTGATAAAAGATGTAGTTGTCCAGGCGCCGGAAAATATCGGAACAAATGATATCTTGGTATGCGGAGAAAAGATAGTTTCCATCAAAGAAAATATCGATGAACAACAGCTGAGTTCCTTAGAAGACGTCAAAATAATCAATGCGTCCGGTTTGATAGCGATCCCTGGATTCATAGACCACCATGTGCATTTTAATGGTGCTGGAGGTGAAGGAGGTCCGAAAAACAGGACACCCCCATTACAACTAACAGATCTAACAAAAGGAGGTATAACTTCAGCGGTTGGACTCCTTGGTGCTGATGGGATAACTAGATCTCTCAAAGACCTTCTGATGAAAGCAAGAGCGTTAGAAGAAGAGGGTATAAGCACATGGATATATACTGGTGCTTATCAAGTGCCTTCTCCTACTATAACAGAAGACATCCTCACTGATATAATCACAATCGATAAAGTGATAGGTGTAAAATTAGCTTTGTCCGATCATAGGTCATCACATCCTCCTCTAGAAAAGGTACAAAAGATCATCTCTGATGCAAGAGTTGGAGGGATGTTAGCAGGAGACGCAGGAATAGTTAACGTACATGTTGGTGACGAAGAAAGCGGTCTTGATCCACTTCTAAAAGCTATAGAAGACACTGACATACCTATTGAACAATTGGCTCCTACTCATATCAATAGGAACAAAGAACTCCTCAACCAAGCGATCGAATTCGCTAAGAAGGGAGGATATATCGATATAACCGTAGGGGAACCTTCAGATGAGGACGACGAAGGCCCTGATAAAACGATCAAATACCTTCTAGATAAAGGTGTTCCTGTAGAAAAAATCAAGATGAGTACAGATGCTGGAGGAAGTCTACCAGAATTTGACAATGACGGAGAATTAGTGGGCATGATGTCGGCCTCTCCTATTCATCTTAAAGAGGTTTTCAGAAAAATAATTCAACAGAAAAATGTATCGATGAAAGATGCTATAAGAATAACATCTACTAATATCGCTGACCAGCTCAAACTCGACGATAAAGGACGAATCGAGGAGGGGAAAGACGCCGATCTGCTACTCTTGAATGAAGATAGTCTAGAGATAGAACACGTCATAGCAAAAGGAGAAGTGGTCATAGATAGAGGAGAACCTATCAAGTTTGGAACGTACGAGTGAGATAAAATAGAAAGTATCTTCTCACCTAGAGAATTGGATATACCCGTAAAGCATCAATAAAGCCGAGAGAGTGATAACCAGAGGAACTAGGATCCGAGGATGTACTCCTATATGAGCTCTAAAGAAGAATGCAACCTCAGCCTGAGTGAATATCAGTATTAACCACATCCCTACGAGTATATTGATAAGTCCGTTTTTCTCGCTATCTTTTATCATCTCACATCCTGATCACACATTTAAATCTCACCTATGCAACTTTTGATAAAATACAAATATTTTGTCTTCCACGCTTTTCGGTAATATCATTATGAACAAGGTGGGAACCATTACGACTATAGGCATCGATGTGTATAAGATGGTCAATGCATCCCTGTAAAGTATCGCCTTGATCCTAACATAGGTATCATTTTCATCTATGGCATAACTAGCTGAAGTCGTACTCCTTTCTACTGACACGTAATTGTCTCCATCGAGATAGTGATTCTTTCGATTAGTTACGAACTCTATATCAACTTTTTTATCTGTTTCGACACGGATATTGTCGTCTTCTATATTTATATCTAATACTGCAGGATCCGAATGTACATGAGGCCAACCACCAAC
>CAYXPD010000008.1:0-11110 GCA_964466995.1 uncultured Thermoplasmata archaeon
TATAGAGACCATGAAAAGTGTTAGAGATCCAACAGGTCCTTTTTACATGTTCAGTTTACCCAGCAGCATAATGCAGTTCAAGAGAGGTGATATGGATGAGTGAAGATAATAAGATTTCGATAGACCCGATAACACGATTGGAAGGTCACGGGAAGATCGAGATATTCTTAGATGATGATGAGAACGTCAAAAATGCTTATCTTCAGGTTCCAGAATATAAAGGCTTCGAAAAGTTCTGTGAGGGTAGAAAAGCTGAGGACATGCCGAATATAACTAATAGGGTGTGTGGTGTATGCCCAGAGGCTCATCATCTAGCTGCTTCAAAGGCTCTCGATGATGCCTACGATGTAGAACCGCCCGAGCCGGCTAAAAAGTTAAGAGAAGTGTTCTACAACGCCTATATCTATGCTGATCATATATTACACTTCTACTACCTGGCGAGTCCGGATTTTCTTGTCGGTGTCGACGCCCCTAAAGATTCAAGAAATATACTTGGGGTTATAGAGCAAGTTGGCGAAGAGGTAGGAGAACAAGTGATAAAGCAGAGAGGTAAGGGACAGAAGATCGTTAGAATGTTAGCCGGCAAATCAGTACATCCCGCTTTCGGATTGCCTGGAGGAGTGACTAAATCGCTGAGCAGTGATGAGAGAGAAGAGCTGATAGAGTTGACCAGCGATATGGTCGATTTCGCCCAATTCACTTTGGATCTATTCAAGGATGAGATACTGGCAAATTATGAGGAAGAGATAAAAGAGGAAAGATTGAACACCTACAGCATGGGCTTGACGGAAGATGGGAAGTTGAGCCATACTGGAGGAGAAGTGAACGTGGTCGATCCTGAAGGTGAAGAATTTGAGACCTTCAGCGGAGCGGATTATACTGATGTTATCAGAGAACATAAGGAACCTTACAGTTACATGAAATTCCCATATTTGAAAGAAATAGGTTGGAAAGGGTTTGAGGAAGGCAAAGACTCTGGCATATATCGAGTTGGAACATTAGGCCGGATAAACGTAGCTGAAGGAATGAAGACCGAACGCGCCCAGGAAGAATTCGAGGAGATGTTCGATGCATTAGGTTATCCCGTACATTCCACTCTCGCCTACCACTGGGCTAGGGTGATAGAGATAATGCAGGCTGCCGAGATGTTGGAGGAATTGGCTAAAGACGAAGACCTTGAGAGCGATAACATCAGGAACGAACCTGGCGAACCGGGAAGCGGTGTAGGTATAGTTGAAGCTGCTAGAGGTACACTCATCCACGATTACGATCTGACCGAAGATGGATTGATAGATAATGCGAATCTAATCGTGGCTACAAATCACAACGCTTCGGTAATCTCGATGAGTGTTAGGGACGCTGCGAAGAAATACATCGACGGTGGCGATATTGAAGAAGGTATGTTGAATAGTGTAGAAAGATCATTCAGGGCTTATGATCCTTGTTTGGCTTGCGCTACACATTCTGCGATGGGAGACACACCGTTGAAAGTTAACATATACGATTCGAAGGGCGAGAAATTTGAGGAGATTACACAGGGCTTGGGTGATAACGAATGAAATTGAAAAAATTGAGTAAAGATATAGATTTCATGGATAAAGTTGAGGAACTTTCAGGAGAATCTTTGAATAGTTGTATCCAGTGTGGGACCTGCTCAGCAGGATGTCCCTTTGTAGAAGATATGGAGATATTACCTGAGAGGGTGTTCAAATATATAACCTTAGGAAATATAGATAAAGTATTGGAAAATAATACGATGTGGATATGTGCCGCTTGTTATACTTGTAGTGTCAGGTGTCCTCGTGATATCGACATTGCAAAGATAATGGAGGCTGTTAGACAGGTCATCCTAAGAGCTAACATAGATATGGTTGATGTGGACGAGGTAGAGAACATGGAAGAACTCCCTCAACTTGCTGTAGTTGGCTGCTTTAGGAAGGAGACTGGGTGATACAATGGAGAAAGGTTATCTCTACTATCCAGGATGTACACTCAAGACGAAGGCGAGCGATTATGAAGATAGTGCGATGAAGGTGATGGAGAAGCTGGGCGAACCCTTGGTGGAGATGGACGACTGGTACTGCTGTGGCGCTGTACAATCTCTATCTGAAGACGACATCATGAATCAGATCGCTCCCATCAGAACGATGTGCTGTGCGCAGGAACAGGGAGAAGACACAGTCGTGACTTTATGTGACATGTGTTACAACGTTCTGAGACAGGCCAATGACAGGATGAAGGATAAAGAGGATGATTTGGAGACCATGAACGATTTTCTGACTGAAGACCCGGATTATAAGGGAAACGTGGAGGTCTATCATCTTTTCCATATCTTGGAGAATATGAAGGATGAGATAGAAGATGCTGTAGAGCATACTTTGGACGATCTCGTAGTCGCTCCTTATTATGGATGCATGCTTTTAAGACCTGACAACGTGGCTGTAGATGAGACCGAGGATCCTGAGATCATGGAAGATCTCTTAGAACTTTTAGGTTTGAAGGTCCTCGAAAACCCCAAAAGGACGGAATGCTGCGGTTCCTATCATACCGTCAATCGTTCCGATATCGTGGAAAAAAGAGTAGAAGATATAGTTTCTCATGCGGTAAATGAAGGAGCGGAGGCAATTGTTCTTTCGTGTCCATTATGTCAATTTAACTTGGATTTTAATCAAAGAGCCACTGAGTTTGATGTGCCGGTTTTCTATATCACTGAACTCATGGCTTTAGCATTTGGGTTGGATATCGAGATGAAGAACCATAAGATAGATCCAAGATCTTTACTTAAAGAAAAAGGAGTATTGGAGTGAGATGATATGACGCCAGATAAAGATGAAGATAATAAAGAAGAAATGGTCGAGATCTTTGTGATGGGTAAACGGTACGAGGTGCCTAAAGGACTGACGATAATGACCGCTCTTGAGTATGCAGGTTACAAGTTTACTAGGGGATGCGGTTGTCGAGGAGGTTTCTGCGGTGCGTGTTCTACGGTGTATCGAACGGAAGACGAATACAAGCTGAAAATGGATTTGGCATGTCAGACCGCTGTCGAGGACGGTATGTTTTTGGTTCAGTTACCGTTCATGCCGGCGGTCAGGGAAGCCTATGATATAGAAGAAGTTGATCCAGAGGAACATGATAACGTACTTTTGGATTACTATCCTGAAGTCGCAAGGTGTGTTTCTTGTAACACCTGTACCAAAGCATGTCCACAGGATATAGAAGTGATGGATTATGTTCAGGCTGCTTTAAGAGGAGACATCGAGAGGACCGCCGAGTTGTCTTTTGATTGTATACAATGCGGTCTTTGTTCAATCAGATGTCCTGCAGATATTAAACACTATCATATGGCTCAGATGGCTAGAAGGATACATGCCAAATACAACCAGCCAGAGAGCGACGAATTGGCTAAGCGTGTTGAAGAGATTGAAAAAGGAGAGTACGATGAAGAGATGGAGAAATTGGTAAACATGGAGAAAGAAAAGTTGAAGAAACGATATGATGAGAGGGACATCAAGGAGGAGGGATAGAGATGTCTGAAGGTTATCCAGATTATATGGAAGAGAGCATAAAGAAAGTAGAGGAAACCAGATCAGAGCGGATGGATAAGACCCCTGACAGGATGGATCCAGATCAAGCTGACGAGGTCTTGAACAATTTCCATCCCGATTACAGGGAAGAGGGTAAAAAGGAGATAGAGATCGGTCCCAGCACCGGTCGAAAAGCTCCCACTGAAGTCGCGGAGATGTTGGAAGCGCATAGCCTTATCGATCCCTCTGAAATAGATCTTAGTCAAGTAGACTATGATGTTGACGTGTTGATCGTCGGAGGCGGCGGAGCAGGTACTGTTGCGGCGCTATGGGCCGTTGAAGAGGGCATAGATCCTGAAGATATCTTGATCGCGACCAAATTGAGACACGGTGACTCCAACAGCATGATGGCCCAGGGTGGTATCCAGGTCGCGGATAGAGAAGATGATTCTCCAATTAGGCATTATTTGGACGCTATCGGAGGAGGTCACTTCACGAACGAGCAGGAACTGGTTAAAGCTCTAACCATGGATGCTCCCAAGGTATTGGATTGGCATGAAGAATTGGGCATGATGTACGATCGTGAGGATGATGGCAATTTCACTGAGCTGCCCGGAGGAGGCACTTCGAGGTATAGGTTACATTCCGCTGGTGACTATACAGGGATGGAACTGATGAGGACCTTGATAGATGAAGCTAGAAACATAGATATCCCTGTACAGGAGTTCACGCCTGCAGTAGAATTGTTGAAAGATGATAAGGGTCAGGTAGCCGGCGCGTTATTGATGAATCTTGAGACCAATGAATACTACGTTGCTAGGGCGAAATCAACTGTTATGGCCACCGGCGGTTTCGGAAGGCTTCACATCCAATCTTATCCTACCACCAATCATTATGGGGCTACGGCCGATGGCTTGGTGATGGGTTATAGAGCAGGCGTGCCGATAAGAGACATGGACAGTGTCCAGTATCATCCTACCGGCGCGGCTCATCCAGATCAGATCGTCGGCCTTTTGGTTACAGAAAAAGTGAGAAGCTTGGGTGCCCAACCAGTCAATAAAGACGGCGAGTTGTTCGTTAATCCGCTGGAGCCCAGGGATATAGAAGCCGCTGCCTTGATCCGGGAATGTTATGGCGAAGATAACGGAGTGAAGACACCTACTGGTATGAAAGGGGTTTGGTTAGATTCTCCACTGATCGAAGAAAAGAAAGGCGAAGGCACTATAGAAGAGAACCTTCCAGCTATGGTCCGTTTATACGAAAGGTTCGGTATCGATATGACAGAAAAACCGATTTTGGTCTTCCCAACCCTGCATTATCAGAACGGTGGATTGGAAATTAACGCCGACGGTTCTACCGCCGTTCCAGGTCTCTTCGCTGGCGGTGAAGTCGAAGGCGGCGTGCATGGTAAAAACAGATTGATGGGCAACTCTCTTTTAGATTACAACGTCTTCGGTAGAAGAGCGGGGATAAATGCAGCGAGCCATGCTAAAAATACCTCTCTCGGCGAATTGACTTTGGATCATATCAGAAAATACGAGAACCAATTGAGTGAGGCAGGGATAGAGACGGACAAGAAGTCTCCGATGCTCCTACCGGAATATAGGGGAGAAGAAGTCTTGAAAAGACATCTCGATGTCGAAGTAACGCTATAGAAGGTGTAAATAGGATGTTTGAATTGAACGAGGACTATTGCAAGGGATGCAATCTTTGCATCGAATTCTGTCCAAGAGATGCATTAGAACCGGCTGAAGAACTCAACGAGAAAGGTATACATCCACCGGTAGAAGTGGAAGATAGATGTAATGATTGTCGTCTGTGCGAGCTGCTTTGTCCTGATTTCGCGATAACGATCGTTGAAGAAGAGGAAGAAGAGGAGTTATAAGATGAAAGAAGAAGAGTTGCAGAAGGCTAAAAAGGCTATAGGAGAAAAGTCACAGTTCATACACGGAGATACTGCAGTAGCTTATGGAGCTTTACTCGCGGGCTGTAGATTCTTCGGTGGTTATCCCATAACTCCTGCGTCGGAGATAGCCGAAACCATGTCGGAACTCCTTCCAAAGGTCGGAGGTAAGTACATCCAGATGGAGGACGAACTCGGTAGTATCGCCTCGGTCATCGGTTCATCTTGGACGGGAGCTAAAGCCATGACCGCTACTTCTGGACCTGGACTTTCGCTGATGCAGGAAAATATAGGTTTTGCCCATATGAGCGAAACACCTCTTGTTCTTGCTGACGTTCAAAGGTCTGGTCCATCTACTGGTCAGCCTACATTGGGTGCCCAGGGAGATATAATGCAGACCAGGTACGGCAGTCACGGAGATTTTGCGGCGATAACACTCTCACCCAACAACATCCAGGAGACTCTAGATTATACCATAAGAGCTTTTAATCTGTCTGAGAAGTACAGAACTCCTGTATTTTTGATGTTGAGCGCCGATCTAGGACATATGAGAGAGATGGTGGAGATACCAGAGGAAATAAAAACCTTTGAGAGGAAAGAACCGAAAGTTTCTCGAGAAGATTACATTCCATTCGGTAAAGGAGAATATGGTAAAGAGAAAGTTCCGGAATTCGGTGTCTTTGGAGATGGCTACCATACTTACGTTACTGGTTTGACTCATGATGAGCAGGGATTTCCCGCTACAGATGATCAGGAAGATCATGATAAATTGATAAGACGACAGGTAGAGAAGATATTAGATGATCGGGAAGAACTGACCGATGTTGAGAAAAGGAACCTAGACGATGCCGATGTTGCAATCCTTTCCTATGGAATAACCAGCCGAAGTGCTATGGGGGCACTGAAGAAGGGGAGAGATGAAGGTAAAAACTTAGGATACTTACGATTGAAGACCTTGTGGCCATTCCCTATAAAGGAGATAAAAGAGCTATCTAAAAACGTTGATAAGATTGTCGTAGCAGAGATGAATCTCGGCCAGATATATCATAAAGTGGTAGAACACGCTGACTGTGAAGTAGCCTTGGCGGATAAGATCGGCGGAGAAGTACATTCGCCTGATGAGATCCTAGCGGAGGTGTGAATATGGTAGAAGAGCAGAAAAAAAGTAAGGTTGCCATGATAAGTGCAAAAGAGATACGTGATAAGTACCTTAGAGACGATATGATGCCGCATATATTCTGTACGGGCTGCGGTATCGGCAACGTATTGGATTATACTCTATGGGCTATGGAAAAGGAAGGTCTAGACATGGACAAAACGGTCTTCTTATCAGGTATAGGTTGCTCTTCTAGACTACCCGGTTACATAGACGTAGATTCACTTCATACGACTCATGGTAGGGCTTTAGCTTTCGCTACCGGAGTTAAGATAACCAACCCAGACTTGAACGTTATCATTTTCACAGGCGATGGAGACTGTATGGGGATCGGAGGTAATCATTTCATCCACGCCTGTAGGCGGAACATAGACATGACTGTGATAGCTGTCAATAATTACATATACGGGATGACTGGGGGACAGGTGGCTCCCACAACACCGGAAGGTGATTATGCTACCACCGCACCTCATGGGAACGTTGAACCTCCTTTCGACATGAGCGATATGGCTATCTCTGCTGGAGCTACTTACGTGGCTCGTTGGGGCGTTAAAAGACCCAATCAACCGATCAATTCTATTCAAGAAGCCCTGCAGAACAAAGGGATGAGTTTCGTAGAGATGATGTCTCCCTGTACGACTGCTTATTCTAGACAGAACAGGATGGGTGCTGTAGAAGAATTCTGGGACTGGTACGAGAAAAAGACCATGCTTGCGGAGGAATACGATAGGATAGAACAGTACGGGAGTGAAGAAGAGAAGAGCGAACTCGAGGAGAAGATAAAGATCGGGGTGCTTCACCAGGAGGAAAAGGAATCACTAAGCGAACGTATCCAAGCTCTTATCGAGGAGGTGCACGTATGAGAAAAGATATACGGTTGTGCGGCAAAGGCGGTCAAGGCATCATGCTTTCGGGTTTTATCCTTGGTAAAGCTGCCAGTGTTTACCACGATTACAACGCTGTCCAGATGCAGAGTTACGGTCCTGAGGCACGTGGTGGAGCGGCCCGCTCAGAGGTCGTGATCTCGGACGAGGAGATCGGTTACTGCGGATTGTATCAAGCAGATTACATGATGGTGATGTCTCAAGAGGCTTACGACAAGTACAACGATGACTTGGCCGATGATGCGGTCTTGGTGATTGACCCAGGGCTGGTGAAAGAGGTGGATCACGAATTCATAGGTATACCGGCTACGGAGATAGCGGAAGACGTCGGAGCGAAGATCGTCGCTAATATTGTCATGCTTGGCGCGTTCAATTCCCTAGGAGATTTGGTACCTAGTGATTCATTGGAGACGTCGGTGGAGAACAGTGTCCCAAGCAAGTTCAAAGAGATGAATCTGAAAGCTCTAAATAGAGGGGTTGAAGAAGCGGAAAAAAAGCAGTGAATTATCTCAAAACTTTTTTCACATCCCTGCGATCATTATCTTTCCTAATATTAGTGCGATTCCATAGACCGTTATCGAGATCAGGATGGTTTTTCCGAAGGTATATTTGAATTCTAAACTATCTAAAGAGTTCTCTATACCTTTAGTGAAGTAAGTGATCACTATACCCATCATTATGAGATAGATCCCTATTATCGTGGAAAAGGCCAGTGGAGAGATCATCTCTACACCTCCCAGGTTGGAGAAAACGTCTTCCAACATGAAATATAATGATGAGATTATGCCCATCGTTATCGGCGCAAAGATAAGTGTTGTTCCCTTCATCATCTCTACACTCTTTGAGAGCATGTTCTTCAGCTCATCGTCCATCTCCTGTAGGTCTTGCTTGTAATTCGCGACTTTCATGATCGTTTTTCCGGCTTTTTCAGGATCCTTTTCTGATATCTTGATTACCATTTTCATAGCGGTTTTGATAGTTTTTGATGGATGATCTATAAGGAGTCCTTTATCTCCAAATAGCGTTTCTTCTATCGACAAACGAGTTATCTTTAGTGAAGAAGAGATCTCGTCGAACAGGTCGCTCACTTCCGTGTCCCTCAACGAGTTTGAAGTGGTGACTAAAGCTTTTTCTAAAGAAGCACCCTCTGCTATCCTGCTCCCTAATTGGAATAGAGCATCAGGGAATTGTTCTTCCATCTTCGAGATTCGCTCCCGCTCCCTTTTTCCCTTATAAGATGTTGCTATACAGTAATATCCGATAGGAATTGTAAACAAAAAGAAAAATGGTAAGGGCATCATGAATTGTAGTGAAGGGTAAAACAGAGAGATCATCAACCCGATCCCAACTAATAAGATGACGGAGATCAAAAGATGGATGGAAGTAGCTCTATCATTTTCTATCTCTACCGGTCTTCTCATCCCTGGTCTTTTGCCGATGATATGATAAGAATATAAAAAAGCACTGAGAGGGAAGACAACGTTCATGAGGAATACCACGATAGGTAGAGTGACCGGACTGCTGTATTCTGTTCCTCCCCCTGTCATCCCAGTGATATCTAATCCTCCCAATGCCGCCATGGGCAGCATGGCACCCACCACCAATGGCAAGAGAACACCGATGGCAAACAAGATCGTAGTGGGAGTTTGTAAAGAGTTTGTAAAGTCTTCTACCTCCTGCTTTGTCCCATCGATTACTATATCGTTCGCCCGCATCAATGCATTTCTAAATCCCTCCTCAGTCTTTTCTAACATCGCCGACCTCACCGCATAGAGAGAACGCTTCAGGTTTTCGTTCCATTCACCCCATTCGATGGCAAAGTCCAAAAAAGATTCTTCCAAACTCACCTGTTCCCTCATGTAGACGTCCCAAGATATTTTTTTCAGTCCTGAGGAGATCGGTTCTTTAGCGTTCTCGGCAGCGAAAAGCACGGCTCTATGTAAAGAAGGATTAATCCTCATCGACATGGTCATGAAATTTATCGCCTCGGGTATCTCGCCGATACAGTCTGCTTTCATCCTTTTTTCGACCACTTCTGGATAGTAAGCCGTTATAAGCATAGCTAAGGCTGGAAAGATAGTCAATATAGGAATGCCAAACATGAGTATGTTGACCATAGAGATATCTAGAAAGGAATTGAAAACCACTATCCCTACAAGAGAAAAGATAAATGTCAAAGAAGCCATAAATACGGAGAAAGTCAGTATCTCCTCGTATTCGAAATCCATGCCGATAAACTTCATCGTTCTATTGAAGCTTTCTTTCTTGTATTTCTCTTCCACTTTCTCTAATTGCTTCTCTTTTTTCTCATGTTCCTTCTTTCTTTTTCTGTATTCTTTCGAGTCTTTTCCGTAGATGATCTCTGCTTCTTTCAATCGATCTTCAGTTTTTCTGACCTCTTTTCTTTTATCTTGAAACTCTTCCTTCCTCCCTATCCTTTTCTTTTTTATTTCACTTTCATCTGGTCCTATCCTATCGTTGACGATCCTACAGATTTTTTCGTAAAGCTCAGGCATACTTTACCCTCTTATCGAACCATTCCATCCATTTATTCTCGATCTTAGAATAATCCTTTTCCTGACCATGTTTTGATATCAGTGTCCAAAATTTACTGTTAGCCTTAGTCACCCATTCAGGGTCAAGAAGTTCGTTTTTCTCCTTTTTTTCTGCCGTATTCACCATCTTTTCTTTGATCTTCGCTCTTAGTTTTATGTTTTGGACAGCTTCGTTGTAGGAAAGTCCCCAGGACCGAGCGATCTCGCCTATCTTTTTGGAGTTCCTCTTCAAGTAATCCGTAGCTTCCAACCCTTGATCATATCCCATCAGTTCTGAAAAATTTCCATCAGAAAATTCTGAGATCTCTATCAATCTTCTTTCCTGTTTTTGAGCACCACCAGGTCTAACGATCCCGGCTATGACTACAACGTCTGTGGCAGAAAAACTCTCTTCTGATATGCCGATGTCATGTACGACCCTTTCGTAAATACTCTGGGAGCTGTTGCCATGGATCGTCCCCATCACTGCGCTTCCCGCCGTACCGGCTCTCATCGCCTCATAAAGGGTTTTTGCTTCCCCTCCTCTTACTTCTCCCATGACGATAGCTGACTCTCCCAATCTAAGAGCAACCCGAAGCACGTCATCGGCCTCTAAGTCTCCTTTGTAGGTCCCCGAACTTATCATTGTACTCTGCACATTGTATCCGACGGTCTGCATCTCAGAAGTTGGCAGTTCCCTGGTATCTTCGATGGTGAGGATCCTTTGAGATCGAGGGAATTCCATCATCATCGCACCTAAAAGGGTGGTTTTTCCAGCACCTCTACTTCCACCCACAAGTATGGTGCTCCTACCGTCTATGAGAAAAGAGATAAGACCTGCCGCCAACGGAGTCATACTACCCACTTTGATCAGTCTAGGTAAAGTCCATGAGATCTGGCTTCTTCTCCTAAGAGCGAGGGCGATCCCATCCGAACTTAGAGGTGAGCCTATCGCTGTTACTCTAGTATCATATTCTGAGAGATCAGCTTCTAGAACGGGAAAAGCTTCAGAAAAAGGTCTACCGCTCTCTATCCTGAACCGTGAAAGTATGCTGTTCATATCTTTTGAAGATAAGTGGATATTGGTTCTGCATTTTTTTCTGATC
>CAYXPD010000009.1:0-10761 GCA_964466995.1 uncultured Thermoplasmata archaeon
AAAAGCACTGGATATCCGACTAAAGAAGATCTAGATGAGGTTACAGAAGATCACCCCCTGGTCATCAAACGGATATGCGGACATTTGGCGGTAGCAAATTCTAAAGCTTTAGAAATGATAAGCGAGGACTGGGAGAAAGTAAATAGAGATAACGGTCTATTAAAAGAAAATGTTGTCTGGAACTTAGATGATATCATGTCCATTACTAAAGAGGAAAAAATAGATGCCATTAAGAGAGCCATTAAGAAGGTACATTCTAATGGTGTTACCTCAGTTCATGACGTGGTCGACCTAAGTGATTGGGAAGCATATGAAGAACTTGATGAAAAAGAAGATTTGAACCTTAGAGTGAATTGTTATTTACATTACGACGAATCGGATGGACTATCTCCCAAAGATGTCAGTGAATTTCTATCTCTAAAAGGACTAAAGATGTATGCTGACGGTTCTATAGGAGCGAGAACTGCCGCCTTACACGAAGAATACGCGGACGATGAAGGTAATAGAGGTACCCTCTTACTAAGTCGTGAGGAAATGGAAGAAATAATAAAAAACGCTGAAGAACAAGATTTCCAGATGATGACACATGCAATCGGAGATAGAGCGATTTCTACTGTATTGGATGCTTTCGAGAACGCCTCCCAACGATGTGAAGAATTGAGACATAGGATCGAACACGCTGAAATGCTTTGGGAGGATAATATCAAAAGGATACGTGATCTCAGCATGGTGTTATCGACCCAACCTAATTACGCCTATAAATGGTCCTCGTCTACAGATATGAATGAAAAACGCCTGGGGAAGGAAAGGTTGAAAAAATGTAATCCTTATTGGGACATCCAAAGAGCCTTGATAGACATGGCCTTTGGGTCTGACAACATCCTCTTATCACCTCTCTTCAATATATACTGCGCGACCAACCATCCCATTTTAAATCAGAGGATATCAACTTATAACGCTCTCAAGAGTTATACTTCAGCGGGAGCTTTTGCTTCTAGAAACGAAGACAGTTATGGCTCTTTTGAAGAAGGTAAATTGGCCGATTTCGTCGTTTTAACAGAAAACCCTCTAGAAGCTGAAGATGTGAGAGATATCCAAGTGAAGATGACAGTCGTAGGTGGAAATATAGTCTACGACGATAGAGAATAGGGTCAATCCGATTATCTTAAATAAGTCTACTCTTCTTTAAAGATGGTGTCAATATGAGCGAGATACCTGATAATTTGAAGTATACTGAAGACCATGAGTGGATAGAAGTGACTGACGGAGAAGCCCGCTACGGGATAACTGACTATGCCCAAGACGAGCTCGGTGATATCGTTTACATAGAACTTCCTGAGACAGGAGAAGAATTGAGCAAGGGAGATATGCTTGGAGTAATCGAATCCGTGAAAACAGTATCCGATCTTTATGCCCCGCTATCTGGAAAGATAAAAGAAGTAAACGAAGAATTAGAAGCAGCTCCAGAGACTATCAATGAAGACCCTTACAAGGACGGATGGATAGTAGTCATAGAGATCGCCGATGAAGGAGAACTAAATGAGTTGTTAGATCCAAAAGAATACGAAGACTCTCTATAATAAAATTTCTTACTCTCCTCTCTATATTTATTAAAAGAGATTAGAAGGTAGAAGGGTTTTTTTCTAGTCTAAGATTGTATAGTGTTCGTGGGCTTTGAAGTCATCGTGGAAGCAGAATTTTATTTTCTGGAAGTCCTTTCTGAAACCAACTACATCTTTTTTGACGCTCTCTGGATCCTCGTCATCAAGAATTATTCTCTTGATGAATTCAGCTACTTCATCCATGTGACTTTCTTTCATACCCAGCCGGGTCAAGGCCTGACTACCAAGTCTTATACCGCTGGGTTCGTTGGCACTGTCCACATCATCCCAGGGCATGAGATTCTTGTTAGCTATTATATTTGCATCTTCCATGGCCTCCACTAGAGTTTCGCCTCCACCTTGTTCCTGTACATCTATAGCTAAAGTATGTGATCTAGTGAAACCTTTATGTTTACAGAGGACCTCTATGCCTCTCTCATGAAGCGCTTGCCCTAGGGCTTGAGCATTTTGGATTATCTGGTCCGCGTACTCCTCTCCGAACTTCTGATGCTCAGCAAGTGCTACACCTAAAGCTGCCATGGAATGGAGGTGGTGATTAGAAACTACACCCGGGAACATGCCATAGAAAAGCTGTTCTTTCATCTGCTCGTCTTTTGGATTGGATAATATAATGCCACGCTGAGGACCGGGTAAAGTCTTGTGGGTACTACCAGTCATCACGTCTACGCCGTTTTCCATGGGTTGCTGGAATTTTCCGGCACCGATGAGTCCCAGAACGTGAGCCGCATCGTACCATACATGGCAGCCGACTTCCTCGAAAACATCCTGTAACTCTTCAAGCGGAGGAGGGAACATAAATACAGATCTGCCAAATAGAGCTATATCTGGCTCTTCCTCTCTGAGTAACTCCTTAGTACCCTCAAGATCGATGTTCATCTCTTCAACATCGAAAGGATAGGTTTTTGGTTTCATACCTCGAAGTCCAACGGAACCAAATTCAGCACTGCTTATATGGGCACCGTCAGAGACATCGACGGCTGTTATACTTTTGTCTGGGCCACCTAACGCCATCAATACCGCTTGATTGGCATTAGTCCCTGAAATAGGTCTAACATCGGCGTAATCCACACCAAAAAGTTCTTTAGCTAGCTCCTGGACTTTCAATTCTATATTATCCACGTAAACGTTACCTTCATAATATCTATCACCAGGAGGGCCTTCTGCGTACTTATCCTGAAGTTCTGATAACATCAAATCTCTCGCCATCGGGCTTATTATGTTCTCCGAGGCTATCATCGGGAGGGACTTGGAAAACCACTCCGTATGTTTCCTTGATTGCTCGTATATATATTCTGCTTCTTCCTTCATATGAACACCTGCCGGAAGTAAATTATGAACAACCTATTAAATCGTTTCTGTTTGAAAAGACCACAAAAGATAAGGGCAAAATCCTTATCCCACGGCTCATTATCTCTATCATAGAAGAAGGGATGGAATTATGGCTAATATAGAAGACTTTCAAGTTAAAGGCATAATGAGCGAAAAACTACCGCATGCAGAGCCAAGCGATACCGTTTCTGATGCGATAGGACTAATGAGGAAACATGATTTAGAGGAGATACCTGTAGTTCAAGACGATCAAATAATCGGTGTGTTAAGCGATACGATGTTTATAGAACGTCGAAATCTTTCTTTCTCCACTAAATTGAAACATGTTATCCATCGAGGACCAAGTATCGATGAAGAGGATTCGTTAGTCGAGGCTAGTGAGATGCTACTCTCCTCCGACTATCGAGGGGTTCCAGTCACCTCAAAATCTGGAGAATACGTAGGTTTTTTGAGTAGAAATAATATCACAGATATCATACCAAAGTTAGAAGAGCTGAAGCAGACAACCGTGAAAGAGTTCATGACACCTTCTCCAGCGACTATACAGGATGATGAAAATATTGGAAAGGCGAGGGCAATGATGAAAAGATACGATGTCAGAGTACTCCCTGTAGTGGACAATCATGGTACTCTCCGAGGCATGGTGGGCATCCAAGACATCTTAGAAAACGTCGCTAAGCCTGTCACAAGGCAAGAAAAAGGAATTAGAACCGGTGAAAGAGACTCTCCCTACCGCAATATAGAAGTGAGAAGTATTATGTCTGAACCACCTATAACTACAGATCCTAACTCAAAAATTCATGACGCCGCTAATAAGATGATCAAGAATAATATATCGACTTTAGTCGCTACAAAAGATAACGAGATCAAGGGGGTCTTGACACAGTACGACCTGATCGAGATGATAACTAGTTTCAGAGAAGAAGAGCAGGTTTATGTGCAGATAAGTGGGCTTGAAGAGGGCCCTGAAGTATATGATCAGATGTACGATATAATCCAAAGATACTTAAAGAAGATGAATCAAGTCGTTAAACCATTAGTTTTGAACGTTCACGTTGTAACCCATCAAAAAGAGGGTAACCAGAGAAAATACAGCGTGAGACTGCGCTTATCAACTGATCACGGTATGCTTTATGCTAAGGAATTCGATTGGAATATGATGAAAGCACTAGATCTCGCTCTTGAGAACCTTAAAAAGAGAATATTCCAGGAGAAAGAAAAAAGACTCGAGAGACGAAAACATCCGAAATATCAAAAAGTCATATCAGAGAGCAACTAAAATAAATCGTATGGGATACGCAGCACTATTTTCCGGTGGAAAGGATTCTTCCCTAGCATTGTGGAAGGCCCAATCTCTAGGTTTACCTGTAGATTATCTAGTCACGGTCTATCCAAAGAGAAAAGATTCATATATGTTCCACAGACCGAATCTTCACCTCATCCCTGATCTTTCTAGATCCATTGGTATTGAACTGATAAAAGTAGAAACAAGTGGAGAAAAGGAGGAAGAAATAGAAGATCTCAAAAATAGATTAAAGGGTCTTGATATATCAGGGATCATTATAGGGGCTGTGGCCTCGACATACCAGTTGGAGAGAATAGAAAAATTGGCTAAGAAACTCTCTCTAGAAGTATATGCGCCTCTCTGGAATATATCAGAACGTGATCTCTTGGAAGATCTTTTGAAGAGTGGATTTCAAACAATCATTGTGAGTGTCTCAGCTCTCGGTCTAGATGAAGATTGGTTGGGGAAGAAGATAGACAAAAGATGTATAGAGAGGCTAGAAAAACTTGGTGACGAGTATGGGATAAATATATCTGGAGAAGGTGGTGAATACGAAACACTAGTTTTAAAAGCTCCATATTATGACCGGGGTTTTAAAGTCACAGAAAAAAAGAAAAGTTGGGATGGAAAAAGAGGAAAACTATTGATAAAAAAATTAAGAAGAGTCGATTAAAGCGTGCACTACCTGAAACGATCTCGTTCTCCTAAAACGGAGTCCTTTTCCGCGGTCATATCTTCCCAGAATCTTTTAGCTTGTTCCTTATCTCCCCTTTCATCTTCCTCGATCTCTCCCTGCATAAGGAGGAGTTCATCTGAAAGAGATTCATAATGTCCTTTTTCCATCAGAGCCAAATATCTAAAGAAAGATGAATAATTGTCAAACCTTTTACCCATATATTCGTAAATTACTCTAGCGTTCTCTTCATTCTCTATTCCTTTCTTAAGCGCATCTATCACGTTCCTAGTATAAGAAAAATCATAAGAAGTCTCATGAGGAGGTAATTTATCTGACTCCGGAACTTCATAATCTCTCGTTCCGAATCTTTCTTCATATCTTTTAAGCAGTTCTTCCTTGTGGATCTCTTCGTCGTTTGCCAAGCTCTTGTACCTTTCCTTCACCAAGGCCCCTATACCGGCTTCAGCAAAATCAGAATAGAATTTTTTTGCTTCCTTCTCCGATTCTATAGAATATGCCATCAATTCCTTAAAGCTGAACTCGTCCAACTTTTCTTCCATCATATTATCAAGTGGTTTTACGGGGAAACGCCTTTAAATATTTTCCGTAGTTGCGAGCTAACATATTTATATTAGAAAACTATTTGTACGGCGGTGCAAACATGCGGGACCTAGTCGAATTTGGTATCGAAGAATTAGAGAAAAAAGATATACAATATGGTGACATCCGACTCTCAGAGATTAATACCGAAGTAATCAACGTTAAAAATGGTACAGTTGAGGCTATAAAAAGCAGTGAGAGCGAGGGTTACGGCATAAGAGTGATCGACGGTGGTTGGGGATTTGCCTCATCAGCCGATCTATCTAAAAAAGGAATACAAAATACGATAAAAAGAGCTAGAAAGATAGCTAAAGCCTCTGCTAAGGCCTCTGAACCGATAGAACTTAAAGAGGTCGAAACCCATCAGGACAGTTACACGACACCGTACAAGAAAGACCCTTTCAAGATGGGTTTAGAAGAAAAGCTGAATTATTTGATGGATGTAAACGAGAGGATGGACATAGATGATAAGATAAAAGTGAGAAAATGCGATTTCCACGCATGGAAAACAAAGAAGTTCTTTGCTAGTACTGAAGGGGCAAGAATCGAGCAGGATCTAATAAAAACTGGTGGCGGACTGAATGTCAATGTTTCTGACGGTGAAGACACCCAGAAAAGAAGTTATCCTAATTCTTTCGGTGGCGACTTCAATTCAAGAGGATACGAGTTTTTCGAAAGCTTAGAGCTGTTAGAACATGCTGAAGAGACGGCCCAAGAAGGAGTTGACCTCTTGGATGCAAAACAGTGTCCTGAGGGTGATATGGACATAATTTTGAACACTAATCAACTCGCGCTTCAAGTACACGAGAGCTGTGGTCATCCTACTGAGTTAGACAGAGCTTTGGGAACAGAAGCTAGTTATGCAGGCACTAGTTTCATGACACCAGACAAACTTGGAGAACTGCAATACGGTTCAGACATAGTCAATATAGTTTCAGATCCCACCGCAGAAGGTGGTCTAGGTACGTTCGGATTTGATGACGAAGGCGTTAAAGCTAGAAAAGTGGACCTGATAAAGGACGGCATGTTCGTCGGATACCAGGCATCCCGTGAAGGAGCTGCAAAAGTTGGAGTCGAGGTGAGCAGTAGCATGAGAGCTGACGGCTGGAAAAATCTTCCTATCGTGAGGATGACTAACATAAATCTTGAACCTGGAGATTGGTCAAAAGATGAGATCATTGAAGAGACTGACAAAGGGATAATATTCGATGGTATAAAGAGCTGGAGCATAGATGATAAAAGACTCAACTTCCAGTTTGGTACTGAGGCAGGATACCTAGTTGAGAATGGAGAGATAACCGATCTTATCAAGAACCCAACCTATACCGGCATAACCTATGATTTCTGGCAGAATTGTGACGCAATAGCAGGAGAAGATGAATGGAAATTACACGGTGTTCCAAACTGCGGTAAAGGTGAGCCTCCTCAGACCATGCAAGTAGGCCATGGCTGTGCACCCTCTCGATTTAAAGACATTAGAGTGGGGGTGGGAAAATGGTAGGCTCTGAAGAAAGATTTGAAAAGATATCAGAAAAAGTGATGGAAAGTACAGAGGCCGACGAATTGGAAATTCGGATTATCGAGCGCGATACTGCATTGACTAGGTATGCAAATTCACAGATACATCAGAACATAGGACAAGAAGATGTCGACATCTCTATAAGAGCCATCTTCGGAAAGAAAACCGGGGCTGCTAGCACCAACTCCCTCAAAGAGAGTTCTGTCAAAGACTGTCTCTCAAAAGCCGAAACTATAGCAAAGAATCAAAAGAGCGATCCCGACCTTAAAGGACTACCCGAACCAAAAGAAGCAAAAAAATCCAAGGAGAACTATGTAGATGCTACCGTTGAATTTACGCCGGATAAAAGAGCTTCAAAGGTGAAAGAAATAATAGAGATGGCGAAAAGTGAAGGTGTGGACAGAGTATACGGTGCCTTTCAGACGGAAGAACAAAACCTCTTTGTTGCCAATTCTAAAGGAGTGAAAAAATTCTCCCGTTTCACTTCTTCTAATCTAACAACTACGGCTATAGCAGACTGGGACAACGATCAGGGCTTTGGATGGAGCGAGAGCTGTTCGGCCGATGTGAGAGAGATAGATCATATGCAAGTTGGAAGGACTGCTGTCGAAAAGGGATTGAACAATATGAACACTGAGAAGATAGACTTAGGTGAATATGATGTAGTCCTCGAGCCTTTAGCTGTCAAGAGCATACTGATGTATCTAGATATGATGGGGCTCAGTGCTAAAAAAGTTCAAGAAGAAAGGAGCTTCATGAAAGGAAAATTCGGAGAGCAGATCATGGATGAGCGAGTGAATATCTACGACGACGTGGCAGATCCAGATATGATAGGTTATCCTTTCGACTATGAGGGCGTGCCCAAACAACGGGTAGATCTCATCGATAACGGCGTAGCTAACGAAGTTGTTTACGACTCATATACGGCTGGTAGAGAAGAAGGAAAAGAATCTACTGGGCATGCTCTACCTATGCCCAACCCTATGAGTCCTTTAGCTATGAATTTGTTAATGGACACTGGAGATTATTCTAAGGAAGAGATGATCGAAGAGACCGACAAAGGGATATTGGTGACCCGATTCAATTACTGTAGGCCCGTTCATCCTGTCAAAGGAATACTCACCGGACTAACTAGAGACGGAACCTGGCTCATAGAAGACGGAGAGATAAAACATCCATTGAATAACCTGAGATTCACTCAGAATCTCATCGAAGCTTTCAATAAGATCGAGGGGATCGGTGAAGAAAGGACTCTGTTCTCAATGGGATTCTATCCAGGATACTTCGCCGCACCAGCCTTGAAGATATCCGACTTCAATTTCACTGGAACTACTGAGTTCTAGGTCTTAAAAAACCTTTACTTAAAACACTATTTCTTTTTAATTTTTATGAGAAAAAATAAAGAAAGATATGTTTATGGTAATCGTTGGATTCCTTCTGTTATTAGTTCTATAAGATTTCTAACATCTCTCCAATCTGCACACTCTACTGTAGAATGTGAATACTTGACGGGCACACCTATGGAAAGTGTGAGACAGCCAGATTCCTGGAGCGCCATCCCATCGGTCGTTCCTCCTGTAACACCGTATTGATAGGGTATTCCTGCATCTTCGGCTACATGTTTGAAATGATCGACCAATTTAGGGGAAGAGATCGCTCTGGTATCTACCATCCTGAGGACTGGTCCCTCACCAAATTTTATCGGCTTGTAGAACTCCTCAACACCAGGTGCATCCGAGGTAGTGTAGGTATCTAGTGCTATGACGTACTCTGGATTTCTAGTGTTAGCGACAACTTTTGCCCCTCGCAAACCTATCTCTTCCTGAACACTCCAAATAGTGGAAAGATCTACATCTAACTCTACATCCTTCAATTTTTTCAAAACTTCTAGCAGGGCAAAACTGCCTATTCTGTTGTCTAGTCCTCTACCAGAAATTACTTCACCTTCCAATCTTCGAAGTTTTTTATCGAAAGTGATAGGATCAGGTACGTCTATACCCATCTCTTTTACTTCTTCAGCAGATTCAGCTCCTACGTCTACATGGGTTTTAGTCCATGGAGTTATCTCGTCTTTATCATCTTCCTCGGTAGTCAAATGCGGTGGCCTGTGTCCTATGACTCCATTTATGGGACCTTCACTCGTATGGATCTTGACGTGTCTCCCGGCAAGGAGAGGATCTAGTACACCTCCGATCTTTTTTATCCTGAGATATCCATTATCTTCGATGTTGGAAACGACCATCCCTATCTCGTCCATATGGGCAACCAAAGCTACTTCTGGACCAGCGTCGTTCAATTCATAGATGAGATTACCTATGTTATCCTCTTCTATACTTTCAGGATCGCCGACATCGACATGATCTGCGATCATACCATGTATCTTTTCTCTCACTGGTTTCTCATATCCTGCTACACCTGGCGCCTTTAACACTTTTTCGAATATATCGATTCCTTCTAATTTTGTCATTTTTTCACCTCAAAAGAGCGATAAAAGGGGGAGACCCCTGTATTTCGAGTGGAGAACGAATTCATCTCACACAAAAGGAGGATTCTTAACTACTGCTTTTCTTTTCTCGTCTCTTATTTCAATCTTTATCTCCGTTCCTTCCTCTTGATATCCAGGATCTAAGTATGCTAGACCGATGCCTTTTTTCAATATTGGAGATCTGGTACCGCTGGTTACTTCACCAATTTTTTCATCTTCATCAAATAGCTCGTAGCCATGTCTAGGAATCCCTTTATCATCCATCTCAAAGCCTTTCAAAAGTTGGTGATCGGATTCTTTCATTTCCTCGAGCTTTTCCTTTCCAACGAAATCGTGGTCCCACTCAACGGCATCTTCTGCCCAACCGGTCTCAATGGTAGTCCTCGATTCGTCGAAGTCCTGATCAGCTAGGAGGAATCCAAACTCGATCCTTAAAGTATCTCGTGCTCCGAGTCCACATCTTGTTGGAGCTTCATCTAAATCCTGGAGTTGTTCCCAAAGAATTATTGCAGCATCGTTTGGGAGGACTATCTCAAAACCATCCTCACCAGTATATCCACTGCGCTGAACGAGTGGTGTATCAGCCATCGGCCAATCAGGATCGAATTCTTCCATTATCTCATCGTTTATCTCCATCTGTTTTGATTGGAAAAATTCTATTTCTGATAGATCTTCATCGGTCAGTTTTTGTAGTGTCTCCTCAGCATCTGGTCCTTGAAGAGCAAACATGGAAGTCTCTTCAGTTATATCTTTTATATATTCTTCCCCTCCTTTTTTAGCGAACCAATCATAGATTTTTTCGTTGTTCCCTACGTTAGGAACTATATAACAAGAATCTTCTGAAAGACGGGCTACGATCGTGTCGTCTAGTATCCCACCTTCTTCGTTCAATATATGTGCATATTTCAATTGATCGATATCAGATTCCGTGATGTCCATAGTACAATGTTCACTGATAAATTCGATCGCACCTTCTCCTTCTAAATATATTTCACCCATATGTGATACATCAAAGATCCCAACATTTTCACGTACGGCTTGGTGTTCTTTATTAATACTTGTAAATTTAAGAGGCATCTCGTAGCCTCCAAAATTGGTCATTCTGGCATCTGCTTCTACGTGATTTTCATGAAGAGCTGTTTCTTTCATATTTCCGTATCTATTCACTCCTTAAAAGTTTTTATCTTTTTTCAATAAGAGATACAAAAACTTTTTACTTTGATCTAGCTATAAAGTTAATCAAGA
>CAYXPD010000010.1:0-10758 GCA_964466995.1 uncultured Thermoplasmata archaeon
AAATACGAGGATTGGAAAATAAAGCACAGAAGTCAAAATTTCATGCCTCCTGCCAATATCGAAAAGCCCTGGTTTTACTTTAAAAAAGAAGATTTGTCTATAGGAGGATTTGCCGTTGAAGGCTCTCCCGCCTATTCCATGGTATTATGCAACGATGAGATCAATATGGCTTTTCTAGCCTCTAATCTGGTGACCGAGCCGAAGGGCAGGGAAAAGATAGAACTAGGTCTTTTGTTGGACGGTTCTAAGGAGGAAATAGAAAAGGCTAGAAGAGCACTGAGTTCGCTGTGAAAATATGAATTTGGTCTAAAGGATGATCATAAACTTGTTCATACAGAGAGGTAGCTCATATCCAAGTATCCGATATTTTCCGTTGGAAGCTAAACATTGTTGATTATCTTTTCGACGAAGGTACCAATCATCAGGTAAGGCCTCGTCTTCTTCCCTTCTATTCAATTTTTAGTAGCTTCTTCTCTAAATATCTTTCAAAAAGTCTATCTCCTCACTTCTTATGACTTTGAAAAGATAAAGAAAAATAGAATATGTACCGATAGCGATCAAGACCAAAAATAGTAGGTTGGACCAGATGAAGAACTTGGTCAAAAACAGCAGTAAGCCCATTAGAACAGCTGAAAGAACAACCTTAGATATCATCACATAGTCTAGTGAATAAGAAAGTTTCTTCCTGGTAAAATTCACGACAAACACTGTTATTATAATGTAGGATATTACGCTAGTTATACCTGCAGCGAGAATACCTAACTCTGGAATAAATATGATATTACCGGTAAGGTTCAAAACTGCTGCAATCCCCCAGAACATCCCTATCATTTTTGTTCTTTTCTTTAGATACACGCCTTGAACGAAAATTATTCCCAATCCCATTAACAGACCGACTACAGAACTAAAAATCAATATCAAATACCCATTTGCCGCTATATCAGGAGTGGTGAAAAGAGTTAAAAAGTCCTTCCCAACAATTATGAATAATATTATCAAGGGAACGGAGAAGGACAAAAAATACTTCGTACTCAGGTCAAATACATTTTTTACTTTGGAGATATTTCCGTTCTCGTAATATTCTGACAGAGTGGGTAAAAGAACTATGGCTAGAACTCCAGCGACGAATTTAGGCGCTATCTCTCCTAGAGAATAAGCGGGTGCGTAGTAACCAACAAGTTTCGTTCCAAGAAGTATTCCGATGACATATCTATCACTTATGATCACGGTGACCTCAGCAAGACCAGCCGGGATGGTGGGAAGACCTAAAGATAAGTATTCTTTCAAAGGAGATATCCTAGGTATTTTGAGAGGTATCTTTTTCCCTATCAAGTAAAACAGAACTAGTGTGATGATGATCCATACTAAAACAACTGAAAGAAGAACACCGACGATCCCGTAACCAAGATACACAGCAATAGAGATCAGGCCGATTTTTGCGGTGCTTTTGATCACATTTATGGTCTCGAGTTTTTTCATCTCTCTAAAAGCTCGAAACACGGAAGAGAAAAGTCCGTTAAGAGTATGAAAGAATATCAAAAAAGCCAAGATCTGAACTATTATTATATGACCGTCGAAGATCGTGTCTGCTAGAATGTTGGGAAGCAAGAAAAGCCCGACGGCAAAAAGGGACAGGACTACAATGATAAAGATCAGTATCGATGAAAAGTCCTCCCCTTTCTCTTCGATATCTTTTCCAGGGAACAGTCGGACTATTGAGAAAGTTGTGCCGAATTTTAAGACCATCGCGAGAAAAGGAAGAGCCACGGTCACCTGTGTCCATAGACCGTATCCATAAGCTTCTAAGGATTTTGTCAAGATAGAGATCATTATCAGATCGATCAGTGTTCCATACAATCTGGAAACTCCGACTATGCCTAGATCTTCGACTATCTTGCTCAGTCCTTCTTCTTCAGTTGATGTATCGTTTTCCTGAGAGATCCTCTCGACCTGTTTTAAGAATATTTTTTGTTATTTATATATTCGGCTTTTAGATTAAATGTTTCTGGTTTTATCGAAGTAACCGATATATTCAAAGTTACCTTCCTCTCTAGATTCGAATCATTTATTAATCGATTCCTGAGTATGTTTGGTATTGAAAGATTTCAATATTTCATAGTGAGTATTTCAGACCTCTATAAGTTTAGGTAGATCTTTTTGGATCGCTTTTATCATCGAAGGGACGACCGAGATGAAATTTAATAAATTTTTTAGCATTGTTTTAGAGATAGTTATATCGAGAATTAGGGGATTTTGATTATGAACGAATGTAGATTTAGTTATGATTTCATAGTCTATACTCACCTTAAACAGAAATTGAAAATTCTAATCTTTTGAGAGGTTAGAACTCTCGCTTTCAAGTAAGCAAAAATTTATAGGTTAGTTAATTGATATTAAAACACTTTAAGAGGCTTCCGATTATGTGTATGTACTGTGCTTTACGTATTTTTACTCTTTCAGCTGTAGTATATTTCATCAAAGTTAAGGGGAGAAAGATCCGTGAATTTTTTTCTCAAAGATCTGAAATGTCTGATGAGAAAGAATCATATTCATAGATCCAGAATTTCTTTGTACTCATTATCTTGGATTATCCTGTTCAATCTATCTTTTTGGGATTTTTTTAATTCTCTTCTCCAACGATGATTCATATTTTCAAGATCTTTGAGGTCTAGATATCTTTCGATTCTCTGGTTGTATTCTGATCCGTAAAAATCGAGTATATTAGAAAAAGTTTGTCTAGGCTTCTCTACCACATCTCTGTACTTCACTTCTTCGTAGTTGTCGTCAGGTATGTTCTCCGAGTCCTCTCTTATCATCTTGATAACGAACTTCCACTGAAATGCACAGAAAGTGAGGATCGAACTGTATTTTTCGTTGAACTCCTCTCTCCACTCTTTCGGCCATCCTTTTATCCACCATTCCATCTCTTTTTTCTCTGGATATATACCTCTCTCTATCATTTTCTTGTATTCGTAAGCAACTGCTCTGCCGTCCCTTATAACGTGGAGGAATTTAGTATTTGAAAAAACTTCGCTGAAAAAACTCATCCTGGACCAGAGCGCGTATTCTGACAAAAGATGCCCTTTCCCCTGCCATCTACAGATGTCTTCCACAACTTTCCTCGTCCTTTCCTTATGCTTTTCAGGTATGTTCTCTCCTGTTTTAAGTCCAGGTGGGTCGCGTTCTTGCAAAGGTACTGCTTCCTCGAACCTCTCAAGTTCGAAATCGGGAAGATTATTTTTCCAAAAATCGTTACTCTGTACTGGAGCGGTTAAATACGTTCTTTTCTTTTTTGAGTAGGCCTTTAGACCGAAAGACGGGATGTCGTATTTTCGGTTGAGAAAGCTGATTATGCCAGATCGCGGATACGAATTTTGAAGATTAGATATCCATGCGAATTTACCCGATGAAGCTAGGATATCATGCGTTGTCGTTTTACCGCTTCTTGGAGCACCTATGATGAACAACAAGCCTTTCATCTCTTGTCTTTTTTACTAATATCTTCTAGTCCTTTAAACTTCCTTTTATATGTGTAATGGAAGATCTTGATGGACTATCGCTTCTTCGGTATATTGGTTATCTTTACAGATTTCAGTTCCACATCTTCATCTTTCAATCTATGAATCAGATCTAGGTAATTTTCTTCCACAACATATTCATCAGGCTCTACGAATGCTATGAACTCTCCACCGTAATCATGCTGTATATCTCTAAATTCAGAATCGACGAACTCTTCGATATAATCGATTGTTTGGTCGATTATTCCGGAGTCAGGCATTATCTCTTCCCTCTGACTAATCTATAATAATTCTGTTATTAAAAGTTTTTGAAATTTTTTTGGAACGGGTCATGAGATGATAGATATTTGTATCGGTCTCGTCGACTAAAATAAGAAGAAAGTAAAAGATATCAAAAGAAGTCATTATTGGTCCTTGAAAGAGTGGTTGGGAAGAAGATGTTGAAGAAAGAGATGTATCTTAAGAGAAGTGATGGGCGTATATACAGGCTATCAGAATACCTCTTAGTAGATATCCGTTCATATCTCCTTCCCTTCGTATTTCCGAATGTCATGAATCTTTCTTATACTTCTCTATCAAGTTCTCTACGGAGGAAGCGAACTTGGGACAATCGTTCTCTTCGTACCACTCGATTAGGTTCTCTCCAAACTCTAAAACCTTCTCTTCCTGAATCTCTTCATCGATCGAAAACTTATCGATATCGCTTTGAAAAAGAAGTTTGTCCAAAGTAAGGTGGGGCATATCTCCGAACTGGCATCCATAGGCGATAAGGTCCGATAGAAGTTTTTTCGGCTCGTCTATAAATTTGTGCATCGCTACGATATTTTCTTCATAACTCTCAAGAGGACACTGCATATACATGGTTAAGAATCCGAGATCATCGAACATATCCTCGACTTTTTCACCGGTTTTAGCTGAGGTGAAAAAAACGCCGTCAAAATGTTGAACCGCATCATCTTCAACTAAATCTCTAGTGATCTCTTGCTGCTCTTCTAGATCCGTTTTGTTCACTGCTAGGATAACAGGTGCATCTTCAAAGGCCAATTTCCTATATTTTGGCAGCCAATCATCGATCAATTTGTACAAAGTATCTTCCCTGGTACAATCCGCCACAGCTATCGCTCCCGTGGACTTTTTGAAGGCTATCTCCCGAACGCTTTGAAAACCTGGGTCACCCATTATATCGTGAATGACCATTTTCATTTCCGTGCCAGTTACGGAGATCTTTTTAGAGTATACGTTGCTACCGACGGTCTTCAGATATTCATCTCCATAAACACTCTTCACGAAGCGGAGGGTCAAAGAGGTCTTTCCTACTCCTGGTTCACCTAGAAGATTCACCTTCCTCTTTATATCTTCGTTCATCACTTTTCCCCCTTAAGACCTTGATTTTCTCAGAGATTATAATAATCTAGAAGATATATTTAAATATTGGTATAGTTCTAGAAAATTTGTAATTTAGGAATGAAAGGCAGAACGGTTTGTCTTGATAAATCCTTCTTGAAAAGATATCGATGTTCGATATATATGAAGAGAACGCTAAACATTTCGAAGTAGAAGAAAGATCTAACATCTTTAGTTATAATCTAGAGGAACCAGGAATCTCAAGTTTAAGTTCGCGTTAATTCTTTAGCTTTGATTTCATGATAGGTAGGAACTAACAATCATCACTAAAATACGACAGAAGATATACCATAAAATTTTTAAACAAACAAGTCGATAAAAACTATAGGGCATATATTCAGCCAAAGATGGGGTGTGGTAAAGGATGGAACACTTCGGCATATTGTCTCTCCTCCCTCCTCTTGTGGCTATCGGTCTGGCCATGGCTACCAAGAAGGTGATACCATCCCTATTTTTCGGTGTTTGGATAGCCGGTGTAATGGTTGAAGGCTGGAATCCGATAAACGGTTCCGTTAGGACCATCGACTGGTTTGTAGAGAACGGGACTGATCCATGGAACTTCACTATACTGCTCTTCGACTTCATAATAGGTGGAGCTATCGGGGTTCTCTACAAATCTGCTGCTCTGCAAGCCGTCGCTGATAAAGCAGTAAAATACGTAAAATCCAGTAGGTCGGCCTCTATCGTGGCGGCTGTACTCGGCGGATTAATATTTTTCGATGACTACACCAACACTGTCGTTACTGGGAATACTATGAGAGATATTTCGGACAGACTACGTGTTTCACGAGAAAAACTATCTTATATAGTTGATTCGACCGCTGCTCCTATAGCTGGAATAGCGATGTTCTCAACTTGGATCGGATTCATGGTCGGTATAATCGGAGGTGAATTCGACGAACTCGGTATAGAGATAGGTGAGTTTCTAGCCTATCTCAGAGCACTCCCGTTCCAGTTCTACGCTATACTCGCTTTCGTCATGGTCTTTATGGTGGTATTCAGTAGAAGGAATTTCGGTCCGATGCTTGAGGCTGAGATGAGAGCCAGGACAGAAGGAAAAGTAATTCGAGACGATGCCAATCCCTTGATGGATACTGAATCAGAGCTGGGTGAACCGGTGGAAAAGGAAGGCAGCGTGTGGGTATTCGCTGCCTCAATATTGGGCTTAGCGTTAGGAGGACTGTTAGGACTATGGATCACAGGTGGCGGGATGGACCAGTACGCTGCTGAAGGATTGACCGGTGTTCTTGGTGATGCAGATTCCGCACAAGCGCTACTTTGGGGTTCTTTCATAATGCTCGCCCTCGCCAGCATACCGACTTTACTCATGAGGACCATAAACTTATCCGACTGGGTCGAAGGCTTCGAGGACGGGATGAAACTGATGATAAAACCGACAACGATACTGCTGTTGGCATGGAGTATCGGCACGGCGACCGATGCTGTAGGGACTGCCCCTTACGTGGTCGGACTTGCAGAAGCGGTTGGAGTGACAGAGCTCGTCGTACCTCTAGCGGTGTTTGTAATAGCCATGTTCATCGCTTTCACCACCGGTACTTCCTGGGGTACCTTCGCGATAATGTTACCGATAGCGATACCGATGTCTTACTCTCTCGCAGGCGATACTGTTACCGTGGCGATGTATGCATCGATCGCAGCAGTATTCAGTGGGGGTATATTCGGAGACCACGTTTCTCCTATAAGTGACACCACCATTATGAGTTCGTTGTTCACTGGAGCTGATCACATAGACCATGTTAATACTCAGGCACCATACGCCCTGTTAGCGGGTGGAATAGGGATAATACTCTTCGGGTTGTTCGCTCTCGGTTTGACCAGTTGGTACGTGCTGTTACCGTTAGGTTTCGTACTACTTGTCGTAGGATTCTTCGGTTTGAGTGAATGGTGGGGTAAGAGAAAAGGAATACCGCACGGAAAAGTACACATATTCTACTCGGAAGAATCTAGTAAGCATGAAGGAGAGCCAGACGAAGATGAGATCTATGAAGGACGATTAGAAGACGAGGAGTGAAATTCAAAAACCCTTTTCTTATTTTATTTAATGTATTTGATGAAATAATTATCCCTCAAAAGACTTATTCAAACTGTTACTCTAATAGTCTTTTTGAGTCGGTTCGAACCCTCTAGCTGTATCGACTAACTAAAAAACAATTATATATTGTAGATGGATATCATATTATGAGGGTAACTTAGATGATTTCGGATGAAGTTGTGGTCAAAGATATGGGGGAAGGCGATAGATATTATGTAGGTACATGTGGTCATCTATACGAATCTGAAGAGATAGACGTGAGTTCCGAGATCAGGAACCAATGGTTCGAAAAGATGCGTGAAAGAGGACTCCATATAAATATAGCCATGCTTGGCGGTGAGCGTGTCGGTTTCATCTATGTATTACCTATCGAGATATCGCCATGGGGTCCGTTGGGCGAGGATCTGATGTTCATACCGTGTTTGGTTTCAGAAGAGGAAGGAAAAGGGGTCGGTAGAGCTCTGATAAACTCTGGGAAAGAAGTAGCGAGAGAACACGGGAAGAAAGGTATCTTGACAAGAGCTTATTTTTCAGATTTCTTTTTCATGCCCGGTGAATTTTTTGAAAAGTTTGGCTTCGAAGTCTTGGAGAGTAGGAAGTTGGAGGATGAAGGACTGACAGAAGCTTTGATGTGCAAGGTTTTTTATGGAAATGTAGAAGATGTAGATTTTCTAGAAGATGACTATGAGTACGAATCTGTGGAGGGAAAAGTCGTGATAGATCTTTTTTGGAACAAGTTCTGTCAAACTAGTGTCATCGAAGCGAACAGGGTCAAAAAGATAGCTAAAGAATACGATGAAAATGTATTGTTGAACGAGCACCAGGTAGACGATCGAGATGATCTTTCAAAGCATGGCATTTATAGAGGCATATATGTTAACGGCGAAGAGATAACGTGGGGATATGAAGCTCCTGAGGAAGGTATCCGAGAAGCTGTTGAAAAGGAAATATGAAAAACTCTCCTAGTTTAGTTTTTAGATAAGGAGTAAATTTGATGTTTATATTGGTGGGAGCTATTTCTTCGCTCGGTATTTATTTGATGATGCTCCCCTTCGTAGTACGTATGGGTTCTAATGTTATAGGTGCATACATAGGATTGTTTATCGGATTACTGATCGGGATTATAGTTGGAATTATCTTAAGCGATGGAATAAATTATCGAATTAAAAGTTTTCTATCGATATATTTAGAAGAACATCACTTACCATGTATGCTCTAAGATATATTCAGAAGATATCTCTTGTGATGCTTCAGGCTAACTCTTAAATATTTTATCTGAGTTGCTGGTATGGGAAAATGAAAGTAGAAAACATCAATATTAAATCTATCTTACTTATATCTGGAGTTGTTATTCTCGGGATTTTATGGGTACTATTTTGGAGAGGGCTGATTCCTGGAAATCAGATGGATGTGTTTTGCCTTCTCTCGGCTCCTACGGTGTTGATTGTCATATTATTGATTAATCTAGGTAGAGGTGCCGGTGGCCGCCACCAAAAATCAGAAGACTCACCAGACAGATTCGGTAAATCAATTTGAATCTACTAAATTGAATTTATAGGTGATTATCTATTATACAAATAGATATCTAAGATCGTGGTTTTTCAGTATTCAAGCCCATATTGATTTTAGTGCCTTTTTTGATATTATAACAGAACTGTTTATTATAAAAAATTAAGCAGGATTTGAGAATTCGGGTATGATTGTCAGAGATCTTTCATCGAATCTATAGGGTTTTGATTCTTGGATAGAGTCCTACGAATCTTGGAAACAAAGTGAGCATGTTTTGCTCGGTTCAATACATCTTGTCGCAAGATTATTATTTAGTGATATTATTAGTGATCTAGGGAATGGAAATAAACTAAAGGTGAGACAATCCCAAAAACTTTACTAGAAACATCTAGAAGAGAAGAATCCGAGAAGCAAGCTCGGAACGCCATGTTATCCATGATAATCGGATTGATATCGATTTTTCCTCTCATTTTGGTTATTGGGGACTTAGCCCTTTCTTTTGTCATCGGTATCGGTATATTCCTAGGAGGATTAGATATTTTAACCTGTGATAAACAAGACTCCGCTTTCCCTCGAGGAGGTGTCGTACTGATAGGAGGACTTTTTGTAGGTATGGTTGCAGGATGGATCGGAGGTCCTTCGACTAGCATATTCAGTCTAGCGTTATCTTTAATCATAGGGATAGTATGGAGAAAAGCGTTTGGGTAGATATTGCCGTGATGTAGAGGAGGAGTTTGTGTGGATTTTAAGATGTTCTTGGCGGGTTATTATTTGTACATATTATTCAGTGGTGTTAATGAGAGTGGTTGGTGTAAAAAGACCATAACCCTTCACAAAGTGTTCATGGGAGGTATTTTCTTGCTAACAATCAGAGATCTAGTGATATAAATTTACTATAGATCTACATTATCTTCTTCTTTAGTCCATTTTTGCTGTGCTATCAATTTCTTATCATAAAATTTCGAAACACGGATAATATTTTAATAATACGGATATATTTATTAGAGCGGAGATATCACCCGATATGGCTAATATCTGTATGGTATTGGGGCTTTTATTTGTATTATCTTCTATAGCTCTGTTTCTCCTATTAAAACACGGTATCGAATCTTACAAAAAGGGTCTTTACGACAAAAAAACGGTCATCGTTAGGATCTCGGGCCCACTGGTCGGTTTTGTAATATTTTTCACGATGATCTTGATCTCTGATATAGATATTACATTTCTATGGCGGTGGATTTTTCCGTGGTTCTTGGTAGGCCTACCGTTTTTGATCGTATATTTGTTGAAAAAAAGTATAGAGGGGTATGAAAAACATGAAGATCTAAAGATATTTGGCAGAAATATAGGGATTACAGCGTTAGTTCCGTTTATAACGTCTGTGTCACTCCTATTTTTAACTGAATATGTGTTTCTTTTGCTTTTTTTCCTTCCGTTATTGTTCCTTTTGATCGGACTTTTGATCATACATCACCTTACAGGTAGTTTAAAAGAAAGTTTTGATCAAAATAAAAATCGGGGAGAGCCAAAAAGCTTCGGCATAAATTTAGCTATTTTAGGTGTAGCACTGATTTTGCTTACAGCTTCGATTTACATACCTGTCGAATTTATCCGTACTCCAGATGCTAATCAAAAATTCATTTTAACGCTGGAACAAAATAGAACCGATGAGATAGAACTGATATTACCGAACCTTGAAGGCGACGAGAGATATTTTCCAGTCGAGGAATATGAATTGATAAAAGGAGAGGGTGAGATTGAAAGTCACAACGAAGGCGAATATGTCAAGATCGTCACTTCATCAGAAATATTCGAGATAAAATATTTTGAAGAAGCAGAGATGTTCTCTGAATACCAGAGAAAATGGGATTTTCAATACGACAAGCTAGAGGAAATAGAATCGAAGAGAACTTTGCATACCATGGATATATCTTACGATTCCGACGAAAATACTACCTGCCGACTAACACTGAGATGGGAGGATAAATATATACCAATGATAAGTGGGAGTATACGCGAAGTGGAGGCAGACACCTGTATCGACAACCAAACCCAATTCATCGAAGCCGATTATAAAGTTATGGAAGTGATGTGAATTGGGGGAATGTAGCTTTTCAAACCGTTTTCAAGAAATTTTAAGGTATATATTTTAAAACAAATTGATCCTCTAAATCGGTATTATAGTCTGCGTCTTTTAATGATGTATCAAAAGATCAAGAGGACAGCCATTCCCAGAGAGGAACGTACTTTACTTTTTTACCATCGATCTCAATT
>CAYXPD010000011.1:0-10490 GCA_964466995.1 uncultured Thermoplasmata archaeon
AGGATGTAATCCTTAAGACCGAAGGTGGAGGCGTCTCCTGCAAGTCACGAGTTCTTTGAGCGAGTGAGTTCTGGAAAACCAAAGGTTTTCCGGTAAAGGACCGTTAACGGATGAACGAATCGGAAGCCCCGTCCTTCAGGACGGGGAGGAGGTCACATGATTCGAGTTCTTTTCAACTCTATCCATCTCTATAAACCATAACCCTTATATCATCATCCTCTTATTTACATGCAAATCAAATTTCCAAGGGGATTTATATGTTAAACGCTGAAATCAAGTCCAATGTGTTGAAAGAGTTAGTAGAGATAGTCGGAACCATCGTTGACGAGGTCAAGATAAATCTGGACGAAAACGGCCTTTCTTTGAAAGCTGTTGATCCAGCCCATGTAGCCATGGTAGATTTGACCTTGAAAAGCGAAGGTTTCGAAAGTTATGAGGCGAACGAAACCGAGTTGGGATTGAACCTAAATAAGATCGAGCAGTTTTTAAAACTCGCGGGTTCAGATGACGTTATAAAGATAGTGCATGACGAAGAAGAGAACCGTCTGACGATGAGTGTCAGAAATATAACACAAAAGATGCCACTTTTAGACACAGCCGGTATGACCGATCCAAACGTGCCGAGTTTGGACCTTCCCATAAACTTACAAATCAAAGGCGAGCACTTGTTGAACGGTGTGAAGGCTTCGGAAAACATCTCTGACCACATCTCAATCACGGCGAATTCTGACGGTTTCGAGATCTTCTCCGAAGAGGACGAAAACGAGGTAGAGATGTCCGTCGGTGAAGAGGAATTAGAAAAACTAGATGCGAATGAAGAGGTAAGGTCGCTTTTCGCCTTGGATTACTTTTCAGACATGGTAAAATGCGTGTCTAGAGATACTATCCTGGATATAGAACTTGGAGCAGATTACCCGATCAAGATCCAATTCGATTTTGCCGATGATAATGGCAATGTTAGGTACCTTTTAGCCCCAAGAATCGAGAGCACATGAAGTGGGTTTTACGAAAAAAACGATTCCTTTCTTCTTTCACGAGCCTATTTTTTTTCTCTATATAGGAAAAAATAAAAATACTCGCATTTCATTATGTAAACTATGACGATATACGGGGTATTACTGATAGCTCTTGGAATCATCCTAGCGATCGTAGAAGCTGCTGATCCGGGATTCTTTATAGCTATACCGGCGGGTGTGCTGATAACATTAGGTTTCATAACACTCGTCTTCCCGGGGCAGCTTTTCACTATCTGGACGCCTTTGATCGTCGCTTTGATAGTTATACCGCTGATGTTCATCTCGATGAAATACTATCAGTATATCTCGCCTCCCTCTAAACCCACCACAACTATGACTACATCTTTGAAAGGACAGGAAGGTAAGGTAGTAAAGGAGATCGATCCAGACGACATCTCGGGGAAGATCCGAGTGGGGAGCAAATATTGGAGTGCCACCGCAGACGAGAGGATAGAGGAGGGAGAAGAAGTCGAAATAGTCGAAGCAAAAGGTGTACATGTAGTTGTAAGAAAGATAGAATGAAATTTAAATAAAGGTGAAAAAAAGATGTTAGAAGTGTTAGGACTACAACTATTGGAGGGACAAACGGCTTGGATAATAGCACTAGTGATCATAATAATAATCTTCGCAGTTGTCGCAGGTAGAACAGCATTCCACATAATCCAGCCTTACGAACAGGGAATATGGATCGTGCTTGGAAACTTTAGAAGAACTCTAGAACCCGGAGTAAATATCGTACCACCTTTCATATCCGATGTTATAACCATCGATCTAAGGACCCAGGTTCTTGATGTTCCTAGGCAGGAAGTGATCACAAAAGATAATTCTCCAACCAACGTTGATGCTATAATCTACATCAAAGTCGTAGATGTAGAGAAAGCATTCTTTGAAGTCACTGACCATAAGGCCGCGACGATAAATCTAGCCCAAACTACGCTCAGATCAGTGATAGGTGACATGGAATTGGACGAGATACTCTACAACAGAGAAAGGATAAACACCCACTTGAGAGAGGTTCTCGACGAAGCTACAGACGATTGGGGTGTTAGAGTAGAATCAGTAGAGATTAGAGAAGTCGACCCCGTGCCGCAGGTGAAAGACGCTATGGAAGAGCAGACAGCCGCAGAGAGGGAAAGAAGAGCCGCGATCTTAAGAGCCGACGGACAGAAGAGATCTGCCATTTTAGAAGCTGAAGGTAATAGAAGATCGAAGATCTTGAACGCTGAAGGTAAAAGGCAGAGTCGTATATTGAATGCAGAAGGTACTAGGATGAAAAAGATTCTAGAGGCACAGGGTGAAGGTCAAAGACTGCGCGTACTCTCTCTAGGGGCAAATACACTGGACGAGAAAGCACTTACATATCTTTCTTTAGACACTCTAAAAGATATGTCTGAGGGTGAAGCGACGAAGATACTCTTCCCATTTGAAGTAACTAAACTGATGGAAGGGGCTTCCAATTACCTTGGTGCCTCTCGAGAAGTTCCGAGCAGAGAACCTATAGAGATAGAATCTTTAGAAGATATAGTTGGTAAAGCCGACGAGATCTTAGGTGAAATACCAGGAAGATCAGAGATGAAAGAAAAGATAGACCAGATCGAGAAAAAGGTCAAAGAAGAAGGAGAGAAGGACAGAGAAGAGGTAAGGGAAGAAGCTGAGAAGGATGCTAAAGAAGTACTAGAGGATGTGAAAGGCGATATAGACGATAGTGAAGTCGAAGAAACCGATGTCGGCGGCTGGAGAACTGATGAAGAGGACGAAGAAGAATAAAACCCGATCTAAAACCCTTTATTTTTTTCCTAATTTTTTAGTCAATTTTTTCATAATCACTTGAGAAAGAAAAAGTAATATCCATAAAGCTCTGTCAAATCGAGTCCGTCTGAAAATACTCGCTATTCTAGATGAAAAGGACTTCTGCATATGCCTATTGAAAGAGATATTGGATAGTAATGTTGTTGCATGAAAGTCAGGACAAAACTAAATTAATGCCGTCCCAATTGTGCTATTAGATGAACGAAGAAATCCAAAGAACATCTAAGGTGGAAATTAAAGATAGAGAATTCTCTAAGGAGTTAGTCGAGGTCCTGATGGGCGAGGAGGGTACGGAATCTCTAGAAGAAGAATGGATGCCAGTTGCTGAAGCTATTGAAGATCCTGACCGATTACCTTTTCTTGTATCTGAAATTATGGATATGGAGAAGAGTAAAGAGTTGAGACAGGCACTTGTGCGGGTACAGATAAATGCCCAATTGAAGAGAGACCAGGCCTTGAATCTATACAAAAAACAATTATTTGCCGCGACCACCATCGAAATACTTCTCTACGGAAGATTAAGGTTAAAACCTAGGAAAAGAAAAAGAAAGAAAGGTAAATCAGAAGAAGAAGGAGAAGAACCTGAGGAAGAAGAAAGCACAAAAGGAGTAGAAGGTGGTGAAGAAAAAGAGGTGGAAAATGGTTGAGAAATTTAGTCTACAATCTCTTCGACTATCTCTTCTGCTCTGCCAAGGTACTCTTCTGGATCTAAGACCCTTTTTAGCTCCTTTTCATTTGTGAATTCCATAACCTCTTCTTTTTCTATAAGCTTCTCAAAGAGAGGTTTCTCTTCTGCTCTCGCTTCCATGGAGACCTCTCTGATCAATTCATGAGCATCCTGTCTGCTCATGCCTTTTTCAGTCAGGTGTATCATGACGGGTTCAGCCATCACAAGCCCGTCGCTCATCTCAATATTTTTTCTCATGTTCTCCGGAAAGACCTCAAGGTTTCTGAACAGTTTTTCACTTTTATTCAATATATCATCCAAAAGAACAAAAACGTGAGCCACTGTAATCCTCTCCGAAGAAGAATTGGTAAGATCCCTTTCGTGCCAGAGTATATTATTTTGATAAGTAGGCATTACAAAACCTCTAAGAGTCTTAGCCAATCCACATATGTTTTCAGCTAGTATAGGATTTTTCTTATGAGCCATCGTTGAACTTCCGACCTGTTTTTCAGTCTCGAAAGACTCAGCGGCTTCCATTATTTCAGGTCTTTGAAGATTTCGAACTTCTGTGGAAAACTTCTGGAGTGAAGCTGAAATATTGGCAGCTAAAGAGATGAGCTCTGCATATCTATCCCTGCCCACTATCTGACCTGTAGCTCTATCAACCTTAAGACCAAGATCATCCATCACCAATTTTTGGATCTGTTCTGCATCTTCTCCAAACGCTGCACCGGTGCCCACCGCTCCGCTCATCTTTCCTACAAGCACTCTATCCTTCGCTTCTTCCACCCTCTCTATATGTCTTTGGATCTCAGAAGCATACACAGCCATCTTCAGTCCGAACGTCATCGGTATAGCATGTTGACCGTGGGTCCTGCCGATCATCACCGTATCCTTATGCTCCTTAGCTCTTTCAGAAAGGGTTGAATTCAATTCTCGAAGATCTTCCTCTAAAATCTCTACAGCCTCTTTTAGCTGTAAAGCCATGCCGGTATCTATTATATCATTAGATGTAGCTCCGAGATGAATATACTTCTCAGCATCACCACAATGCTCTCCAAGAACTCTAACTAGGGCCATGATGTCGTGTTTCGTCTCTTCTTTCTCTACCCTCTCTACTTCTTCCCAGTCTACTATCTCGGTGGTAGCCTTCTCCGTTATAGTCTCGGCAGCCTTCTTTGGGATATTTCCTAGTTCAGCGTGTGCTCTTGAAAGAGCCGCTTCGACCTTCAATAATTTGTCTGTCTTGTTCTCTTTGCTGAAGACCGATTTCATCTCGTCCCTACCGTAACGGTAGTCAAGTGGGCAAACTAACATATCCTTCACTACTCTATTCCCATCGCTTCATTGGTACGTTGAATACTTTTCATCGGATCTTCTTCGAGTTCGGTCATCGCCCTTATAGCGTCGATATTTTCAGGTATTATATCGCTCTCCTGATGAATAGCTTGATAATAATAAAGTGTTGATCCCTCGACTTTTATGGCGTCGTCCCAAACGGCTATCTCATTCATATCTCCTCTTGGATTGTCTCTATCCTTCGCGTATTCCATAACTTTTGCTGTAGAGTCGACGCCTTGAGAAGCGTTGAAGAACCTGATTCTAGGTGTTTTATCCCATATATCTATCACTTCTTCAGCATCCACCTCTTTTTCGAGCTCAACTATGTTGCTGTGAAGATGCATTATAGTGGTAGGAACTTTTACAGCTGTAGTTTGTATGTTTATCTCCGGTACCACACTCTGAACATCTGGTCCATGATGTGAGGGGATATCTAAAACAGGATTTATCGAGTTAACAGGGCCTCTAGAAGTGTCCCAAGGATCCGCGGCTCTTCTAACCATCACCGCTTTACAATTATCTATTCCAACATCGCGGTGGAGGGGGTAAAGAGTTCTCAGAAGACCTGTCGTATTACAGGAGACAACTCTCAAATAATCGGCTCCATAAGCCTCCTCATAATTAGCCATCGAATTGAAAGATAAACCTGTTAATTCGTGATCTTCGCCACCCTGCCAAATAGCTTTAACACCCGCCTTCTCATACATCGGTTTGTAACCTGATTTTTTGGGAGTGCCGTCCACTATTATGTCTGCCTCTTCTAGCAAATCTTCGAGCATCCCTTCAATGGGAATGCCTTTTTCTTCAAACCCATCAAGATATTTGTCTGAAGAAGCATAAAAAGGAAAACCTTTCTCGACTGCCATCTCAGCTTCATAGGTCGGACTTCTCTTAGCTACCCCGGCAATCTCCATATCATCCTGTTGGGCCAAGGCATCGGCAACCCTTTTTCCTACAGTTCCATACCCATTTATTCCTACCTTAACTGTCATTTATTCCACCAATTCAAGTAAAAGAAAAAGTAGTTAAGTAGATTTCGGTTGAATGGATAATTAACGGGAAACCAATTTATATAAGATACAAGTTTAATCATAAACAATCAAATGCTCTCATTTCTTTAACGGAATATGGGGGAAAATACGAAAAAAGGTAGGTGGATGTATTATTGGTTAAAATAATAATTATTTTCTTAAATGAAGGAATATTTGAAATGAGTTTTTCTCAAAAAAAGGTGTTTTAAAATGGCTGAGGACAGCCTAGCTGTTGTTGACCTCGAACGATGTCAACCCAATCGTTGTAACTATGAATGTGCGAATTACTGTCCGCCTAACCGGGCAGGTAAACCCTGTATAACTTTACGTAAGGAAGCGGAAGAGCCAGAAAAACTAGCTGGGAAGCCGGAACAGGTCCGGATCTCAGAAAAAATCTGCCTTGGAGAAAAATGCGGTATCTGCGTCCATAAATGTCCTTTCGACGCTATAAAGGTCATAAACCTTCCTTCTGAGTTGGAAGAAGCCCCGATACATCGCTACGGAAAGAATGCCTTCAAGCTTTACGGTCTACCAGCACCACAACCGGGGAAAGTGACAGGGGTTCTTGGGCCGAATGGGATCGGTAAGACTACTGCTGTTCAAATTTTATCTAACGACATCCAACCTAACCTTGGTGAGTATGAGGATACACCTGAATTCGAGAAGATAAAAGAAACATATCGTGGTACCGCACTACAAGATTTCCTTGAAAAATTGGAAGAAGGTAATTTGAATGTGGCCCAGAAACCACAATATATCGACGAAATTCCAAGTAAGTTCGACGGAAAGGTGGGAGAACTTCTGGCTAAGATCGACGAACGAGGTACAGCCGATGAAATTCTCGAAAAGCTCTCTATAAAAGATCTAAAAGATCGGACTATAAATACGCTCTCTGGAGGAGAGCTTCAGCGAGTAGCTATCACTGCGGCGCTAATACAAGATGCTGATTTTTATTTTTTGGACGAAGTTACTCCCTATCTTGACATCTCTCAGCGTGTATCAGTCGCTAGACTGATCCGTGACTTCTCGACTAATGAGAGATCGGTTCTTGTCGTAGAACACGACCTTGCGGTTTTGGATTTGATAGCTGATGTCATCCATATCATGTACGGAGAACCTGGAGTCTACGGAGTGGTCACACCTCCTAAATCCGCTAAAACCGCGATCAATCAATATTTAGAGGGATATCTCAAAAATGAAAATATGCGGATCAGGTCTGAAGCGATCGTTTTCGAAGAACACGCACCTAGAAAACTACATCCGGGTAAAACCCTCGTTTCCTATCCCGAAATGACAAAAAGTTACGGAGGAGATGAGTTCTCTCTTCATATCGAAAGTGGTGAAATTAAGCGCAACGAGGTGTTGGGTGTGGTAGGTCCAAACGGTATTGGTAAATCCACCTTTGCAGAGTTGATCTCTGGTCGACTTGAACCCGACGAAGGCGAGGTCGAACGAGATTTTGTCGTATCTTATAAACCCCAGTACGTTGAGTTTGACGAAGGGACTACCGTTATGAATTATCTTCGTACAATCGCTGAAGATTTCGGAAGTTCCCACTGGGAAACTGAGATATCTACTCCACTTCAATTGGATCAGATTAAAGAACAGGAACTTCAGGATCTTTCAGGAGGGGAACGACAGCGAGTCGCTATAGCTGCCTGTCTTTCTAAAGATGCCGACCTCTATCTTCTAGATGAACCTTCGGCACATTTAGATGTCGAACAGCGAGTGCTTGCGACGAGAGCGATTCGTCGATACTCTGAGAACCAAGGATCACCAGCGCTTGTAATCGACCACGACATATACATGATCGATCTTTTGAGTGATCGTTTACAGGTATTCGATGGAATGCCAGGGGATAGAGGACAGGCTGGTGAACCAGTTGGTATGCGAAAAGGTATGAATGAGTTTCTAGCTAATCTTGATATCACTTTTCGACGTGATCCAGACACTAGTAGGCCCCGGATCAACAAGCCGGGTTCTCGAAAAGATCGCGAACAGAAGAAAGCAGGTGAGTATTACTACACCCCTGAGGAAAGCAGTTGAATAGAAATTACCAAAAAAACAGCAAATAAATTGCTCGTTAAAAGGGACGAATATGGATCTTCTATACCTGCTGAAATTTCTATTTTCTACTGCCTCTGATTTTCGTTGATTACCCAACCAGAATAAATTAGATTATGTAGGGAGTGATGATAGGTGAACCTACTTATTAGGAATATTATTGTTAAAAGGGTTTCGACCTAGAGGTACTGGTCAAGTTTCTGTTTTATATCTTCTTTTGGAAGAGCACCGATCATTTTGTCTACTACTTCCCCATCTTTGAATATTATCATTGTAGGGATAGAAGAAACTCCGAATTCCGAGCTCTTAGAATTATTTTCATCTACGTTCAACTTTCCAAACGCAACTTCGCCCTGCATCTCTCCAGCTAGTTCTTCAATTATAGGTCCAAGTCTTTTACACGGACCGCACCATTCAGCCCAAAAATCGACCAAAGCTACGTCATATTTCTCTACGAACTCGTCAAAGTCTTCATCTGTTACCTTTACAGGTTCTTCTGGCCAGTCTTTACTCATAATTTCACCTTTTTCTCAAAATCAAAACCGGAGATGTGTATAATTAATTTTGGGTAGGTGGTTTTCTCATCAACCTCTATTCATTCGATCTTGTATCTGAGAAGAGCACCTACGCCTCCCAATGCCTCCAATTTTTCTCCGCCCTCATGAGTGCTACTTATAACTACAACTTCTCCACCAAGTTCCTCGGTCTTCTTCATCAATTTTTCTCCTTCCTCGTCCCTAACTTTAGTATCTAATATCAAAAGTTCATCTACAGCTCCAATCTTCACAGCTTCTTTCACGTTTTCCATCCCATAAGTATAGGCTCCGTCACTTTTTATCTCTCTCAAAAGCTCTTCAACCATCTCACTTTCAAAAGACATCCGTTGACCGTCCAACGTATCTCTCTCCTTTCCTTTTTTGATAACTTCGTTCACACCGGTCATACCGCCCTCGCCGGCAGGTACCACCTCTGCATTCTTCACCAGCTCAGAATGTTTGCGTTTGCAGTACTCAAAAAAATCTTCTTTAGTAAAGCCTGGTCCTAAAACAACTAGAGGCTCTCCAGGATCGATTATAGTCTCCAATTTTGTCACTATCTCTTCGAAGAATTCCTCCCTAGTCATCTTTTCAGAATCGTACATCTTTCCGCCTCTTTTCGAGGACAGAGTAGCCATCTCTTTAACTCCGTACTGCCTCATTATAGCTATCGTCGCTTCATCTTCTTCAAGAGCTACAAAAGTTATCAAGGGTTCTTCGCTTCTCTCTACTGCCTCCTTCAATCTGTCAAGTTCATGTTCTTTCCAATCTTTGATGATGGTCAATTCATCCCCTTCAGTCAAGTTCAAAGTGTGATAAGAGCCGTGATCCTGAGGACCCTCTATTATCACGCCCAAAATTCTCAATCTCTCCGTACATTCATGAAATTCTACTTTCTCAACCTCTATATCTAGTCTCATCCTCTTCTTTTCTCCTCTCTCCGAGCGGATTTTATCACGCTGTGTTTCTTCTCTACGATAAGTTATTGCCGAAACGACGTCCTGTGGATTGATTATATTCTTCAAATGCCAGAGATCGTCAAGATTATCTATCCGAATCTTTATTTTCCCTTCTCTTTTATCCTGGTGGAGAATTTTCATCGGTTAGTGTAAAAGGTATTACCTTAATAATATCTGTCATGAGTGAACAAAAAAGTTCTTCGAAGCTTTGTAATCCGATTCAATCTAAAAAGATATTTTAAGATGCGCCCTATTCTCAAAACCATGTCCGAAACCATCGAATACTTCGCATACGGCAGTAATCTCAGTAAAGAACAGATGAAAAATAGAGGTATAACAGTGATAGACACCAAGATCGCGGAATTACCCGAGTGGAAACTCGCCTTTACCATCTATTCCGATACTTGGAAAGGGGGTGTGGGAGACATAATACCCGATTCTCAAAAAAAAGTTGAGGGCGTAGTTTACACTATACCTGAAGAAGACCTTAAACATTTAGATCATTACGAAGGAAGAAAGGTCCAGGATAATAGGGAAGTCGGGATGTATAGGAGGCAATATCTACCTTTGAAAAAAGAAGATGGTTGGAAAACAGTTCTAACTTACCTAGTCAATCGAACTTTAGAACATAAATCAAATATTGATCTCAAACCTTCAAAAGAGTATCTTGAAACTATAATATCAGGTGCCGAAAAGCACGGGTTGAGTGAAGAGTACCTAAAGAGATTGAGAAATATAGATTACAAAAAATGACAATCCAAGTCGCAAGTTTTTCTTTTTCAGAATCGTAGAAATTCACTAGAGTTAAACCATCAAAAATCTAGTCTAGGTGAAAAAGTTATTATCCAATGATTGAAAGTCTTTTTAGAGAAAATTCAAATCAACAAATGCCTTTAAAAAAAAGGAGGGAGGGTGATTATCGTGATTTTTGAAACATCAGGAATCTTTTTGTGATCTTTGAGCTTTATCGAAACATTCCTTCACACTTTCATCTTCCACATGCTTTTTCGCTTTCTCCAAGCACTCTAAAAATTGATCTATATTCACCTTTGGTCTTACTTCCTGTT